>CADCTH010000029.1 GCA_902805495.1 uncultured Actinomycetospora sp. | reverse complement strand
TCGATGCGGGCGATCGCGTAGGCGGCGAACATCGCCAGCACCGACGAGATCGCGGTGGCGATGAGGCAGATGCCGAACGAGTTGCGCAGCGCCGGCAGGAACAGGTCGCTGGCCGAGCCCGTGAACAGCTGGGAGTAGTTGGTCCAGGAGAAGTCCGTGGGCAGGAACTGGCCGTTGGAGATGTCGGCTGAGGACTTCAGCGACAGTGAGATGATCCAAGCGATCGGGAAGAGCGCGTAGATGATGATCAGGACGCCGGCGACGACCCACAGGGCCTTCTCGCGGGTGGACATCGCTACTCCCCTCTGGCCTGGGACAGGTCCACGCGGAACAGCTTCACGAAGCCCACGCAGAGGATGACCACGGTGATGAACAGCAGGACCGACGTCGCCGACCCGAGCCCGATCTCGAGACGGGAGATCGTCTGACGGTAGACCAGGAACGACACGGTCTCGGTGCCCTGCGCACCCCCGGTCATGACGAAGACCGAGTCGAAGACGCGGAACGCGTCGAGGCTGCGGAAGAGCAGGGCCACCATGATGGCGGCCTTCATGTTCGGGATGGTCACCTTGGTCATCCGTTGCCACCAGCTGGCCCCGTCGACCCGTGCGGCCTCCTGCAGCACGTCGGGCACCTGGGCCAGACCCGCGAGCAGCAGCAGCGAGATGAACGGTGTGGTCTTCCAGATCTCGGCGAGACAGATGACGAACAGCGCCGAGCCGAAGTCGCCAAACCACGCGGTGTTCTCGGTGACGCCGGGGATCCAGGAGAACCAGGAGTTGACGAACCCGGCCTCGAGGTCGAACGCGAACTGCCAGGCGAACGCCGAGACCACAGTGATCACCGCGTAGGGGATGAGGATGACGATGCGCAGCACCGGGCGGATCGCCTTCAGCGCCTGGAGCATCACCAGCGCCAGGGCGAACCCCAGCACCAGCTCCACGGCGACGGTGATCACGGTGATCAGCAGGGTGACGAGGATGGCGTTCCACCACACCGCGTCGGTGAGGATGACACCGTAGTTCGTCAGGCCCGTGAACGACCGGTTGGACGGGTCGGTCAGGCGGTAGTCGAACAGCGAGTACCAGAGCGCCTGCCCGATGGGATAGGCGGTGACGAGCAGCATCACCGCGAACGCCGGACCGGCGAGCAACCACCCCAGGCGCCGCTCGCTGCGGGACTTGTCGGTCTCGGTGCCGCGGGCAGCCGGTTCCACCGCCCCGGTCGTCGGCCGGTCGATCGTCTGGCTCACAGCCCACCCCCGTCCGACGTCAGCACGGGCGCGAGATCAGGACAGCACGCCGATGGGGAGCGACCGGGGTGACGGTCGTTGCGGGGGATCACAGCAATGCCTCCTTCGCCAGGACCGCCTGGATGAGGTCCTGCGCCGACTGGTTCGTCGGCCCCGGCACGATGCCGCCGACCGGGTGGAACGAGCGCTGGAGGCCCTCGGACACCTCGGCGTAGTACGGCGTCTTCGGCCGTGGCGCGGCCTGGGTGAGTGACTGGCGGATCACCGGCGCCATCGGGAACTCCGCGAGGACGTCGGGCCGGTCGTACACCGCGGAGCGCGCCGCCGGGTTGCCGTTGGTGATCATGTAGTAGGCCGTGTTCTCCACGCTCGTGATGCACGCCGTCGCGTCGTAGGCGAGGTCCGGGTGCGCCGAGTACGCGCCGACCCCGAGGTTGATCCCGCCGTAGGGCGGCGCGCTGGGCAGGCCGGGAGCGGTCTGCGGATACAGCGCCCACCCGTAGTCGGCGACGACGTCGGGCGCGAGCGTGCCCTCCTCGACGCCGCTCGTCGCCTGTCCCCAGACGAACGGCCAGTTGACCATGAACGCGGACGACCCGTCCTGGAAGGCGCTGGCGGTGGCGTCCTCGTCCTGGGTGTCGAAGCCGGGCCCGGCGACACCGGTCTCGACCATGCTGCGCATGATCCGGGCCGCCTCGATCGCGGGCGGCGCCGTGAGCCCCAACTGGACCAGCTCCGGGTTGGTCTCGCTCTCGCCGGTGATCACCGCGCCGCCGCCGGACTCGATGAGCGCGTTCAGCCACACCGTCAGCGACTCCGCCCGAGCGCCCTGCGCCCCGACCTGCGTCCCGGCCCGCTGGGCGGCCTGGATGATCTGGTCCCAGGTCACCGGGCGCGTCATGTCGAGGCCCATCGGCGCGACCATCGACTTGCGGTACCAGAGCAGCTGGGTGTTGGCCCAGAAGGGCACCGCGACGATCCGCCCCTGCCACGTGACCCCGTTCAGCGCCGACGGCACGACGCCCTCGGCGGCCCGGGCCTGGACCTCGGGTGGCATCGGCGCGAGGAAGCCGGCCTGCGCGAACTCGGGGACGTAGGGCGGGTCGAGGCTCATGAGGTCGATGGAGGAGTCCTCCGCCGCGAGCCGGCGCACGAGCTGCTCGCGCTGCTCGGAGGCCTCCCGGGGGAGTTGGCTGGTGACGATCGTGTAGCGCCCGCCGGAGGCCGCGCTGCACCGGGAGGCGATCTCGGCCTGCCCCCCGTCGTCAGGGTTGATGTACCAGGTGAGCACCGGCGGCCCGGGGGGCGCGCCGCTGCACCCGGAAACGAGCGCGGCGAGCACCGCGACCACGACGGTCAACGACCACCGCAACCGTCGTCGTGGGTGGCGCATGCTGCTCGTCCCTCCCGGCCGCGTGATGGAAGCGCTTCCGGTCGGAGAGTGGTGATGCGCGTCTCACAAGTCAAGCGCTCTCGGCGATCATCCGGTGACCCTGTGACGTCTGGGGCAATCCGGTGGAGCGGGCGGCGCAGTGCCGCGTCTCGGTTCTGGAACCGCTTGCAGACCCCGTGCCATGCTCCCGGTGTGACCGGGGACACGGCCGATCCGCAGGACCGGGTCCCCCTGCGTGCCGTGCCCCGGGTGACCCTCGACGACGTCGCCCGTCGCGCCGGCGTCTCGGCGGCCACCGCGTCCCGCGCGCTCGGCGACCACCCCCACGTCGCCGAGGCCACGCGCCACCGCGTCCGCGAGGCGGCGGCCGCGCTCGACTACGTCGCCTCCCCCGAGGCCACCCGGCTCGCGGGCGGCCCGACGGGCCGGGTCGCGGTGCTCGTGCCCCACCCGTCGCGCTGGTTCTTCGGCGAGCTCCTCGAGGGGCTCTAGGCCGAGCTGCGGGCCGCCGAGCTCGACCTCGTGCTCTTCCGCGTCGGCGGGCCCCAGGAACGCCGGGACTTCTTCGCCCGGCTCCCCGCCCGACGCAAGGTGGACGCGGTCGTGGTGCTGGCCTTCGCGGTCGACGAGGCCTAGCACGCCCGGCTCGCCTCCCTGGGCGTCGCCGTCGTCGCGGCCGGCGGCCGGGTGGCGTCGTACCCGTCGGTGGGCATCGACGACCACCGCGCCGGGCGCCGGGCCGTCGACCACCTCCTGCACCTCGGGCACCGGCGGATCGGGATGCTCGCGGGCGGCGACGAGCAGCGGCTCTCGCCCGACCCCGACGGGCGCTCCTCGGCCTGGCGCGCGGCGCTGCGCGATGCCGGCGCCGAGCCCGACGACGAGCTCGTGGCCACCGCGGCCTGGAGCGGCGAGGGCGGCGCGGAGGCCATGGCGCGCCTGCTCGGGCTGCGCACGCCGCCCACCGCGGTGTTCGCCCACTGCGACGAGATGGCCCTGGGCGCCGTGCGCACGCTGCGCCGCGCGGGCCTGCGCGTGCCCGAGGACCTCTCGGTGATCGGGATCGACGACCACCCGCTGGCCGCGCTCACCGACCTCACGACGGTGGCCCAGCCGGTGCGCGAGCAGGGCCGGCGGGCCGGGGAGCTCGTGGTCGACGCCCTGCGCGGGGGCCCGCCGCCGCGCGTGCCGCCCGCGGAGATGCTGCCCACCCACCTGGTGCTGCGCGGCACCACCGCACCCCCGGGAGCCGCCCGGTGACCGCCCCCGACCTGCGCCTGCGCCGCCCCTCGCCAGCGATGATCGCCCTGCCGTGGGAGCGGGCGCTCGGCGACTGGGACCCCGCCGAGGTCCCGCTGCGCGAGCTGCCCGTCGGCCCCAGCCGGCACCTGGTGCGCTTCGTCGAGGTCGACGGCGAGCTCTGGGCGCTCAAGGAGCTGCCGCCGCGGATCGCGCGCCGCGAGTTCGACGTGCTGCGCCACCTCGAGGCCACGGGGCTGCCGGCCGTGCGCCCCGCGGGCCTGGTGACCCAGCCCGACCACGACTGCTCGATCCTGCTCACCCACTACCTGCGCGGCTCGTGGCAGTACCGCCGGCTGATCGCGCGGCTGCCCCCCAACCGGCCCGCGCACCGGGCGCGGCTGTTCGACGCCATGGTCGGGCTGCTCGTCGAGCTGCACCGCCACGGCGTCTACTGGGGCGACTGCTCGCTGGCCAACACGCTGTTCTCCCGCGACGGCCAGCTGTTCCAGGCGTGGCTCGTCGACGCCGAGACCAGCGAGGTGCACCCGTCGCTGTCGGACGGCCAGCGCGCGCACGACCTGGAGATCCTCGTCGAGAACGTGGCCTCGGGGATGGTCGACCTGGCCGCGAGCCTGGGGCGCCCGCCCGAGATCGACGACCAGCTCATCGCCGAGGCGACCGATCTCCCGGCGCGCTACGAGGCGCTCTGGGAGGTGCTGCACACCGAGCCGCAGTTCGCGTTCGGCGACCGGTACCGCATCGAGGGCACGGTGCGCGAGCTCAACGACCTGGGCTACGTCGTCGACGAGGTCAGCCTCGCGCCGGCCGAGGGCACCGCTGGTACCGCGGGCACCACGGAGGGCACCGTCCGCCTGCGCGTCATGGTCGGCGAGCGCAACCACCACGCCCGGTACCTGCGCGAGCTCACGGGCCTGGACGCCGGCGAGGGCCAGGCCCGCATCCTGCTGGGCGACCTGCGCGCCCACCAGCGCGCGATCGCCCGCGACCACCCCCACCGGGTGGGCGAGGAGGAGGCGATCGCGAGCTGGCTGCACGACGTCCTGACGCCGGGCATGCGCCGGGCCCACGCCGCGGTGCGCCACCGGGGCACGGCCGTGCAGGCGTACTGCGACCTGCTCGAGGTCCGCTGGCTGCTCTCCGAGCAGTAGGGGGCCGACGTCGGCACCGACCGCGCGCTCGAGGCGCTCGCCGAGCGCGCGCCGGCCGACTCCGCGGCCCGCGCGCTCGTCGCCGACACCGCGTCGGCGATCCCCGCGGTGGACGAGGACCCCTGGCCGCCGCCGCCCGAGCACTGATCAGGACACGGCGAGCCACACCGCGGTGTCGGCGCCGAGACGACCGTCCTCCAGCGGCGCGCTGGTCATCAGCACCTCGTCGTGGGCGGGCAGGTCCACCGGGGCGTCCGACAGGTTCGCGACGCACACGAAGCCGGGCTCGCGGCGCAGGTGCAGCACGGCGTCGCCCGGCGCGGACACCCACGCCATCTCCCCGTCGCCCAGCGCCGGGTGCTCGCGGCGCAGGCGCAGGACCGTGCGGTAGAGCGCGAGGACCGAGTCGGGGTCGCCCTCCTGGCGCGCGGCGGCGTAGCGCGCCCAGCCCTCGGGCTGCGGCAGCCACGGCGCCGCGGCCCCGTCCGGGCTGAAGCCGGCCGAGGTGCCCTCGTCCGACCACGGCAGGGGCACCCGCGCGCCGTCGCGCCCCCGCACGGTGTGGCCCGAGCGCTCCCACGTCGGGTCCTGGCGGGCCTCGTCGGGGATGTCCTCGACCTCGGGCAGGCCCAGCTCCTCGCCCTGGTAGACGTACATGCCGCCGGGCAGCGTCGCCTCCAGCAGCAGCGCGGCGCGGGCCCGGCGGGTGCCCAGCGCGAGGTCCGGCGGGTCGTCGACCCCCGTCACCGCCGACGTCGGGACCGCCTCCCGCTCGCGCCGCGGCCGGCCGTAGCGGCTCGGGTGGCGCACGACGTCGTGGTTGGACAGCACCCATGTCGCCGACGCCCCGACCTCGCGCAGGTACCCGGTGGTCACGTCGATCGTCTCGCGCAGCGCCGCCGGGTCCCACGGCGCGACGAGGTAGTCGAAGTTGAACGCCGTGTGCAGCCGCCCCGGGGCGACGTAGCGCGCGAGGCGCTCGGGCGCCGGGGTCCACGCCTCGGCGACGAACATGCGGTCGCCGGCGTACTCGTCGGCCACCCGCCGCCAGGACTCGTACACCTCGAGCACCCCCTCGCGGTCGACGAACGGGTGCCCGCCCGCAGAGTAGCTGCGGCCGAGCATGTCGCCGGCATCGTCGAGGTCGGGCATCGCGGGGTCCTTGACCAGCCCGTGCGCGACGTCGATGCGGAAGCCGTCGACGCCCCGGTCGAACCAGAACCGCAGGACCGCCTCGAACTCGGCCGCGACGTCGGGGTGCGACCAGTCGAGGTCGGGCTGGCCGGGGTCGAACAGGTGCAGGTACCAGGCGCCGTCCTCGACGCGCGTCCACGCCGGCCCGCCGAAGTGCGAGCGCCAGTTGTTCGGCGGCTCGGCGCCGTCGGGGCCCGCGCCCGGCCGGAAGACGTAGCGGTCGCGCGCGCCCGGCTCGTCGGCCAGCGCCGCCCGGAACCAGGCGTGCCGGTCGGACGTGTGGTTGGGGACGATGTCGGGGATCAGCCGCAGCCCGAGCTCGTGGGCGTCGACGATCAGCTTCTCCGCGTCGGCGACGGTGCCGTACGCGGGCTCGATCGCCCGGTAGTCGGCGACGTCGTAGCCCGCGTCCGCCTGCGGCGAGGCGTACCAGGGGTTGATCCACAGCGCGTCGACGCCGAGGTCGGCGAGGTAGGGCAGCTTCTCGCGGATGCCCGCGATGTCCCCGATCCCGTCGCCGTCGGCGTCGGCGAAGCTGCGGATGTAGACCTGGTAGATGACGGCGTCGCGCCACCACGGTGTGGGTCCGGCTCCGCTGCGCTGCGCGTCCTGGGGCGTCTCGGTCACCGGGCGACTCCTGGGTCGTGGGGGACGGCTCGCCCCCACGATGCCCGACGGATCGGACGTCAGGCGTCGACCGTGGCGCGCTCCTCGATCTCGTCGTCCGCGAGGTCGTCCTCGTACTCGTCCTCGACGTCGTCCTCGTACTCGTCCTCGAAGTCCTCCGGCGCGCTGATCTCCTCCGGCGCCGGCGCCTCGTCGATCCCCTCGGGAGCGCGGCGCGACCGCAGCTTCTCGGTCGCTCGACGCAGCATCTCCAGGGCCTGCGCGGCGAGGCGCGCGACGAACGCGAGGAACAGGCGGGCCTGCTCCAGGAGGAACGCGACGGCGGCGCCCGCGCGCCCGGACCCCCCGGAATCCCCGGAGTCCCCGGAGCCCTCGGATGCGGGGGCGTCCTCGCGCTCGGGCTGCTCGCCGGTGCGGCGCTCGTCGAGCCGGTCGGCGAGTCCCTCCACCTTCGCGACGGCCTGGTCGGCCACGGCCGTGAGCACCCGACCGGCGAGGACGGGGAGCATGCGACGGGCGGCCTCGGTGAGGATCTGGCCGCTCATCTGGGAGGGACGGGGGGCGGTGCCGTTGGTGGTCATCGTGCCCGACGTTAGGCGTGGATCATCGCCACGACAGTCCCCCGACCGCACCCACCGCGTCAGCACTTGCCCCACCCCGGCGCGCATCCGGTGGCACCATGGAGGACGATGCGCCAGCCGGGTCGACGGGAGCGGTTGGTCGCCGCGCGGGACCGCGACGGCGACACCTGCCTGTGGTGCGCCCGCCCCCTCACGGGGGCCGTCGGCGCCACCACCGACCACGTCGTGCCCAAGGTCAAGGGCGGGCCGTCGTGGCTGGAGAACGAGGTCGCGGCGTGCCGCCGCTGCAACGGCGAGCGCGGGCACCGGGGCGCGGTCGACTGGCTCGAGGAGTGCGAGCGCCGCGGCTGGTGCCCCGACGCGCAGCGTCTGGAGCGGGTGCTGACGTCGCTGGCCGCGGCCATCGCCGAGCGCGGCGGTCAGCGCCGGGCGCGCCCGCACCTCGACGCCCAGCTGCGTCGCCTGCGCAAGCGTCAGCCCGCCGCGGCCTGACCTGTCTGACCGGCCTCGTCCGCCTCGTACGCGGACTCGAAGAACGCCAGCTCCAGCTCCACGGCGCGCGTGAACACCCCGGCCATGCTCTCCCGGCCGGCGTCGTCGGTGGCCGCGGCGACGCGGTCGGTCTCGATGCGCAGCAGCTCGACCCAGGCCGCGAAGGCGGACCCGCGGTGCAGGTCGATCCACTCGCGGTGCAGCCAGTCGCGCGGCGAGGGTTCCGGGCGGGCCGCCCAGTCGAGGTAGAGCCACTCGGCGACGAGCAGCACCGTCAGCACGCAGCCGTAGGCCCCGGAGCGCCGGGCGTCGTCCATCAGGTCGAGGAAGCCCCGGGTGGGCGGCAGCGGGACCGGCGGCGTCGTCACCCCGAGCCGGGCCAGCGCGCGGGCGAAGTAGTCGTCCTCGTCGCCGGCGACGAGCCCCAGCTGGCGGGCGATCGCCATCCGCGCCGGGGTGTTGTCGGCGGCCGCCACGGCCTCGCCGAGCAGGGCGACGAACCGGTCGAGGAACAGCGCGTCCTGGGCGAGGTAGCGCGCCAGCACCGCGTCGTCGACGGTGCCGGCCCGCAGCTCGTCGACGAACCGGTGGCCGGTCGCGGCCTCCCACGTCGCCGCCGTCCGCGTGCGCAGCTCGTCCGAGAAGCTCACCGTGTCCTCCCCTGGGTGCCTGGTCCCCGCGGGGTGCCCAGACGCGGCAACCCGGGCGCCGCGTCGCGGCGCCCGGGGCAACGCTCACCGGTCGAACTCGTCCGGGTCCGGTCCCAGGCGCTCGGCCTTCTCCATGCGGTTGATCGTCTCGACCTCGTCGTCGCCGAGCTCGAAGTCGAAGATCGCGTAGTTCTCGCGGATGCGCTCCGCCGTCGACGACTTCGGGAAGACGATGTTGCCGATCTGCACGTGCCAGCGGAGCACGACCTGCGCGGGGCTCTTGCCGTGCGCCTGCGCGATCTCGGAGAGCTCGGGGGCGTCGAGCAGGCCCCGGCCCTGGCCGATCGGGCTCCACGCCTCGGTGCGGATGCCGTGGCGCTCGTGGTAGGAGCGCAGGCCCGCCTGCTGCATGTGCGGGTGCAGCTCGATCTGGTTCACCGCGGGCACCGTGTCGGTCTCGGAGAGCAGCCGGTCGAGGTGGTGCGGCTGGAAGTTCGAGACGCCGATCGTGCGGACCTTGCCGTCGGACTGCGCCTTCTCGAAGCCCTTCCACGTGTCGACGTAGAGGTCCTTGCCGGGCAGCGGCCAGTGGATGAGGTAGAGGTCGACGTGGTCGAGGCCCATCTTCTGCAGGCTCTCGTCCAGCGCGGACTGCGCGTCGTCGTAGCCGTGGTTGGAGTTGTTGCACTTCGTCGTGATCCACAGCTGGTCACGCGGGATGTCCGCCTTGGCGATGGCCTCGCCGACCTCGGCCTCGTTGCCGTACATCTGCGCGGTGTCGATGTGGCGGTAGCCCGCCTCCAGCGCCGTCGTCACCGCCTCGGCGGTGTCGGAGGGGTCGATCTGGAACACACCGAACCCGAGCTGGGGGATCGTGGTGCCGTTGTTCAGCTCGATGCCGGGGACGTCGCTCATGTGCCCGTGTACCCCGTCAGCGCGGCCGGCTCACGGCTCACGCCGTGGCGAACGCCCCCAGGGTGCGGTCGGGGCGCACGCCGGAGAAGCTGCGGTGCCACGTCCGGTAGTAAGCGATCTCCTCGTCGCTGCGCAGCGCCCAGCCGTGCTCGACCGTGGGGGGCTCCGCGTCCTGCGCGCCCTCCTTGGCCTTCTCCTTCTCGACGAGCTTGGACAGCACGTCCTTGGCTCCCGAGCCGTCGCCGAACTGCTCCTTGCCGCGCCAGAGGATGTCGAAGGGGACCATCCCGTCGAACGCCTCGCGCAGCAGCTGCTTCTCGGTGCGGTCCTCGGACTTGAGCTTCCACTCCGCCGGGATCGCGAGCATATCGCGCATGACGGTGGCGTCGAGGAACGGGACGCGGGCCTCGAGGCCGTAGTTCATCGTCGCGCGGTCGCAGCGCTGCAGGTTGAGCTCGTGGAGCATCTCGATCGAGCGCACCAGCTCGGCCTGCAGGGTGTCCGGGGTGGAGAACTCCTCGCTGTGCACGTACTCGTAGCCGGCGAACAGCTCGTCGGCGCCCTCGCCGGTGAGCACCACCTTGACGTGCTTGACCGCCTCGCGGGCGAGCAGCAGGTTCGGCACCGCCGAGCGCACGAGCGCCGGGTCGAAGTGCTCGATCACCGTGACGGCCTCGTCGAGCGCCTCCTCGAGGTCGTCCGGGTTCGGGACGATCTCGTGGTGGTCGGTGCCCAGGTGCTCGGCGACGGCGCGAGCGGCCAGCAGGTCGGCGGAGCCCTCGGTGCCGACGGCGAAGGTCGGCAGGCGCTCGCCGCGCTCGTCGGCCACCTTCGCGGCGATCGCCGCGACGATCGCCGAGTCCAGCCCGCCGGAGAGGAACACCCCGACCGGGACGTCGCTCATCATGTGGCGGCGGATCGAGTCCGACAGCACGTCCCGGATGTGCCCGAGGTCCTCCTCGGTCCACTGCTTGTCCGGCGCCAGGCGCGCCGGGCGCACCTCGACCGGCACCGCGTCGGCGAAGCGCACCATCGCGCCCACCGCGTAGTTGTCACCGGCGATCCCCGGGGTCCAGACGTGCCCGGGCGGGAAGGCCTCGACGAGCGGCTGGTCCTCGGCGTCGAAGGCGCGCAGCTCGCTGGCGAACAGCGTCACCCCGTCCAGGCGCGCCCAGTACAGCGGCTTGATGCCGATCGGGTCGCGGGCCACCGCGCCGCGCCCGTCGGTGTGCGCCATGGCCAGCGCGAACATGCCGCGCAGGTCGTGCAGGGCCGCCGACCCGTCGCGCAGCACCAGGCGGAACGCCGACTCGGTGTCCGAGTCGGTGGCGAACCGGACCTCGGAGAGGACGTCACGGATGTCCTCGTGGTTGTAGATCTCGCCGTTGCCGACCACGTAGGCCGAGCCGGTGTCGTCCGCGATCGGCTGCTTGCCGCCGGTGACGTCCATGATCGAGAGACGCTGGTGACCGAGCCACGCGTGCTCGAGGTGCACCCGCCCCGTGTCGTCCGGTCCTCGGTGGTGGATACGCGCGAGCATCCGCTCGCACTTCTCCGGGTCGATGGTTCCGTACGCCGCGACGATTCCGCACACGGTGCGTTCCACATCCTCAGTGTTCTCGATTGGACCCTGGCAGAGCCGGGAGCACATTCCAGACAACCACGAGATCGCCCGCAGCCGCACCGAACCGTCGCACGCGTCACTGCGCTGTAACGATCCTTCTCGCGCCCGACACACCCTCAGCGCCAGGCGAACACCGGCTGCTCGAGGTCGTCGACGCGGGTGGTGCGCCCGTGGAGGGCGACCTCGCGGAACTGCAGCAGCACCGCGGCCGTCGGCGCGTGGATGAAGTGTCCGATCAGCGGCATCTGCACCACCGGCCGCGGCGACTCCTCGATCGCGAGGTAGCGCGGCTCGACGTCGAGCTCGTCGAGCGTGATGTGGAAGAGCTCGGAGACCTCGTTCGGCGAGGGCCGCAGGTCGCCCACCGCCCCCGGCGCGGCCATGACCACCGGCGTGATCACGTAGCCGGAGCGGGTCGGGTAGTCGTCGAGCAGCCCGAGGACGGCGCCGGCGTCGAGGCGCAGGCCGAGCTCCTCGTCGAGCTCGCGGCGGGCCGCGGTCACGACGTCCTCACCGGGGTCGACCGAACCGCCCGGCAGCGCGAACTGGCCGGGGTGGTCGCGCAGGCGCGAGGTGCGCCGGGTCAGCAGGACGCCCGGGCCACGGGCCGGGTCGTCGAGCACGACGACGGCGACGGCGGCCGCGCGCAGGTCGGGGCGGTCCGCGACGCGGCGGTCGGCGCGGTCGTGGGCACGCACCCGCGCGGCCACCTCCGTCGGGGAGGGGTGGGTCATCCCCAGAAGATTCCGGTCGGGTCGGCGTCGACGATGTCGAGCAGCGGCGCCGGCGTCCCGGCCTTCGTCTCGTCGGGGTAGCGGTGCCACCGGCCGCTGGAGTCGGGCCACAGGAGGATCCAGCGGTCCTCGTCGGGCACCAGGCGCAGCTGCG
Organism: uncultured Actinomycetospora sp.; assembly: GCA_902805495.1. Lineage (GTDB taxonomy): Bacteria > Actinomycetota > Actinomycetes > Mycobacteriales > Pseudonocardiaceae > Actinomycetospora. The sequence continues at coordinate 6,013 of CADCTH010000029.1, read as the reverse complement.
CGATGGGCTCGGTGGTCCACCCCGTGCCGAGCTCGGGGAACACCGGCGCCCGGCGGGCCGAGATCGTGATGCGCCCGGCGCGCTCGGTGTAGGAGATGCGCAGCTGGTCGCGCTGCTCCGGCGGGACGCGACGCGCGCACCACCGCCGCACCAGCGCGCGGTGTTCGTCGGGGACCTGCACGGGCTTCACTGTGACACGGGGCCCCCGGGATGCGGGAGTGCCCCGCGCCCCGCCCGCCGATGACCACCCGGTCCGGGTGGGGTGCGGCGCGCCTGCCAGCATGCGCGCCATGGTGAGCGCTGGGACGCGCGGCGCACGGACCGTCGCCGGCACCCTCCTCGGGCTGGGCCTCGTCCTGGGTGCCTGCGGGGGTGCGCCGCCGGCGCCGGGCGCGTCGGTGGCATCGCCCTCGCCCTCCCCCTCGGCGAGCGCGCCGGCCACGCCCGACCCGGCCGCCCGCCCGTACTGCGACACGGTCACCCGCGTCCAGGCCGAGCAGGCCGCGCCGGGCTCGGGGCAGAACGGGCTGCCCGCGTCGTCGGACGCCGCGCGCCGCCAGGTCGCCGACCTCGTCGCCGTCGCCCCGCCCGACATCGCCGGCGAGTGGCGCACCGTGCAGTCGCTGACCGACCAGGCGCTGGCCTCGCTCGCGGGCACCGGCGGCGACCCGGCGCGCATCGACACCGCCACCCTCGAGCGCCTGCAGCGCGACGCCGGGCCCGCGGTGGCGCGCATCCAGGAGGTCACCCAGCAGCGCTGCGGCATCACCTTCCGCCCCGGCGGCTGAGCGGCGGCGCTCGATGGGGTCGGGGCGCGCAGCGGGGAGCGAGGCGCGCCACCATGACCACCCCGCGCACCCTGGCCCCGGCACGCACGCCGATCTAGCGTCGCGGCCGTGGACACCCCCGTCAGCCGCTTCCCCGTCGTCGAGCTCGACGATCTCCCCGACGACCTGCGCGCGCGGGTCGGCGCGATCGCCGAGCGCTCGGGGTTCGTGCCCAACATCTTCCGCGCGCTCGGGCACCGGCCGGCGGAGCTGCGCGCGTTCCTCGACTACCACGACGCGCTCATGGAGCGGGAGTCGCCGCTGTCGAAGGCCGAGCGCGAGCTGGTGATCGTCGCGACGTCCGGGGCCAACCACTGCACCTACTGCGTCGTCGCGCACGGCGCGATCCTGCGCGTGCGCAGCAAGGAGCCCGAGCTCGCCGACCACGTCGGCATCAATCCCTACGGCGCGCCGCTCGACCCCCGGCGGCGGGCGATCGTCGACCTCGCGCTGGCGGTCGCGCTCGACTCCGCCTCGCTCTCCGAGGACGACCTCGACGCCGCGCGCGACGCCGGCCTGTCCGACGAGGAGATCTGGGACGTCGGGGCGATCACCGCGATGTTCGCGATGTCCAACCGCCTCGCGCACCTCACCGACCTGCGCCCCAACGCCGAGTTCTTCCGCATGGGCCGCGAGCCGCGGGGGTAGGCGGCGGCATGACGTCCGTAGCAGTCCTCGGCACCGGCCTCATGGGCGCGGGCATGGCCCGCAGCCTGCTCCGCGAGGGCCACCAGGTCACGGTGTGGAACCGCAGCACGGAGAAGGCGAAGCCCCTCGCCGACGACGGCGCCACGGTCGCGGACGACGCGGCCGACGCCGTCGCCGGCGCCGACGTCGTCATCACCATGCTGTTCGACACCGACGCGGTGGCGCAGACGATGGAGCCCGTCCTGCCGCGGTTCCGCGACGGCGCGGTCTGGGTGCAGACCAGCACGGTCGGCATCGAGGGCACCGACCGTCTCGCGGCGATGGCGCGCGACGCGGGCGTCGACTTCCTCGACGTCCCGATGCTCGGCACGAAGGCGCCGGCCGAGAACGGCCAGCTCGTCGTGCTCGCCTCCGGCCCGACGTCGCTGCGCGAGAAGGTGCAGCCGGTCTTCGACGCCATCGGCGCCCGGACGCAGTGGGTGAGCGAGACGATCGGCGACGCCAGCCGGCTCAAGCTCGCGGTCAACGCCTGGATCGGCGTCGTCGTCAACGGCGTCGCCCAGTCGATCGCCCTGGCGCGCGGTCTCGGGCTCGACCCCCAGCAGTTCCTCGACGCGGTGCAGGGCGGCGCGCTCGACGCGCCGTACGTGCAGCTCAAGGGCAAGGCCATGATCGACGGTGACTACACGCCGTCGTTCGAGCTCGACGGCGTCATCAAGGACACCGACCTCATCCACGCGGCCCTGGGCGAGGCCGGCGTCGACGCGACGCTCGCCACCGCCGTCCGCGACCGCCTCGGCGTCGCCTCCGACGCCGGCCACGGCAGCGAGGACATGGCGGCCGTGGTGCACGCGTACACGTGAGCACTTCTCGGTGCTGGAGCACCGAGAAGTGCTCACGTGCCGTCAGGCACCCGGCGTGTTGCGGGCCAGGTCGAGCGCGTACTGCGGCCAGAAGTCGCCGGCCGCGGGCGCGCCGCGGCAGTCGCCGTCGGAGTCGCCCGGCTCCTTGACCCACAGGAGCGCGGCGACGCGGGGTGACCCGGTGTCGCGCGTCGGCGGGGTGCCCAGCGCGCGGCCCGGCGGGTTGCACCAGGTCGGCTGCTCGGGGCCGTCGTAGGCGCCGCGCCCGTTGCGGCTGGTGTCGATGACGTAGCGGGCGCCGCCGACGGCGTCCGAGACCCGGTCGCCGTACTCCTGCACCTGCTCTGTGGTCATGAAGTTGGAGACGTTGAGCGCGAAGCCGGCGGCGTCCTCGACCCCGGAGGTCCGCAGGCCGTCGGCCAGCTTGCCGACGTCCGTGACGAACCCGGGGTTGCCGGCGTCGATGTAGACCTCGCCGCCCGCGCGGGACAGCGTCCGCACGGCCTCGGCGAGCAGCTCCTCGCGGCCGGCCTGCTCGCCCTCGCCCTCGCAGTTGGTGAGCGTCTGCGGCAGCGCGTCGGGCTCGAGGACCACGACGGCCCGGTTCCCACCCAGGCCGGAGGCGAAGGCAGCGAGCCACTCGCGGTAGGCGCCCTCGTTCTCGGCGCCGCCGCTGGAGTACTGGCCACAGTCACGGTTGGGGACGTTGTAGGCGACGAGGACGGGGGTGCGACCCGAGTCGCGGGCCTGCGACACGACGCCCGCGACCTCACCCTCGACGCCGCCGGTCTCCCCGGTGGGCCAGATGGCGACGGGCTGGCGCGCGATCTTCTCGAGCGCGGCGGCGTCCTCGGTGCGTCCCTCGGAGCGCCACTGCTCGACCTGGCGGGCGGCGGACGACGACGGGTCCACCCAGAACTCCGACGCGGCCGGCGCGACGGGCGCGCCGGCGGACGGGGCGTCCTCGTCGGACCCGCCGCCGCAGGCGGCGAGGCCGAGGGCGGTCACGAGCGCGACGACGGCGGCCACCCCGGCCACGACCCAGCCCCGGGTCGGCCGGCGGGACTCCCGACGGGCCTCGCGACGGGACTCACCGCGCGACTCGCCGCGCGACTCCCCGTGGCCCTCGAGCCGGATGGGCGCCGTGTCGGCCTCCGACGACACGGCGTCGCCGTGCCGCCCGTGCTTGTCACGTCCCACCGTCGTGCCACCCCCGAACCCGTCGTCCGTACGGCCCCAGGCTCTCAGGCCGCCCCGTGACGGCCGAGTGGGGGGAGGAGCCACCCGTCATCACGCCGCCTCCGGGTCTCCGGGCGTCGGTACCTGGACCCACCGGCCCACCGAGGGGACGCCGCGGTCGTCGACGAGGAAGAGCATGTAGCGCCCGGGCGGCGCGATCGTGCGGTCCTCGGGGACGGTGACCGACACCCCGCCGTCGCTCTTGGTCATGTCCAGGGCGATCGAGCGCTGCCCGGTGTCGGTGACGTGGGTCGACGCCATCGGTGCCATGAGCCGCGCGCTCGTGATCCGCGCGGCGTCGGGCGTCGCCACCGTCGCCGTCTCCCCGAGCCCGATGCTCGGCGGCGCGTCGGCGATCGTCGGCTGCTGGCCCCGGAACAGGTAGGGCGGCGTGAAGATCTCGATGCGCTGCTCGAACGTGCCCGGGATGGTGCCCGCCGCGTCGTTGAACAGCGGGTCCGAGCCCACCGTCATGACGCGCCCGTCGGGCAGCAGCAGGCCGGCCGCGTGGTAGTTGCGTCCCACCTGCGGGTCGGCGGCGTAGTCCAGGGTGTTGGTCTGCGGCCGGTAGATGCGGGCGTTGTGGTTGTCCGAGGCGCCCTTGCCGCGGTAGTCCCGCGACCCGTTGCTGATCAGCATCGAGTCGTCGGGCAGCGTCGTCAGGTTCGGGTAGCGCGTGCCCTCGGGCAGCATCGGGCCCGGCTGCCACGTCGGGTTCGGGCTGTCGAGGTCGATGGTGTCGATGCGCGCGGTCGAGCGGGGGCTCTCGCCGACGCCGCCACCGCCCACCACGGCGATGCGCTGGTCCTGCACCGGGCCCACCCACGCCGAGCCCGCGGTCTCCAGCAGGTCGGGGTCGCGGATGCCCGGGACGGGGCTGAGCACGTTGGTGCGCAGGTCCCAGAAGCCCGGGATGCGGCCCTGCTCGGCGGGCCCGTAGCCCGCGTTGGCCCCGGAGTAGAAGAGCACGTTCTCGCGGGCGGTCTGGAACAGCGCCGGGTAGGACGGGAAGTACTGCGTCAGGTCCTTGCGCTCGGTCCAGCGCCGGGTGGCCGGGTCGTAGACCTCGTTCTGCCCGTTGAGGATCTCGCCGGTGCCGTCGAGGCCGGACACCGAGATGACGCTGCCGTCCGCGAGGCCCGTCAGCGTCGGGTACCACCGCTTGAAGGTCATGTCGCCGACGCGCTCGTAGGTCTCGGTGAACGGGTTGAACTCGTAGCTCTGCTCGATGCCCTGGTAGTCCTGCTTCTCCATGGTCATCGCCTGGCCGAGCGCGTACAGGTTCTGCGACTCCTCCGGGGGCACTCCGCCGATCGTGTACTGCTTCGGGCCCACGGCGACGTACTGCGGGCCGGGCTCGATCGCCTCGGCGAACACCACGGTCTCGCTGGCGGTCACGACGGCCCCGCGGCGGTTCGCCACCTTGGTCGCGGGCTGCACGGTGAACGGGTGCGTCGAGCGGTAGAGCAGCCCCTCGGGCGAGCGGAACTCCGTGCCCGCGGGGAACTCGCGCGGGGCCGCGTCGGGGTTCTCGTTCTTGACGGTCACCCCGCCGGCGGCGTTGGTGACCGCGCCGTCGAGACGCTCGTAGCGCTGGGTGCCGCCGGCGACGAGCAGGTTGCCCGACGCGAGGAAGGCGTGGCCGGCGCAGAACATGTCGTCGGGCGTCGGGACGACGCGGCTGCGGCCCGTCGCCGGGTCGTACACGAGGCTCTTGAACGTCCCCGCGTTGAACATGTCCTCCTTGTTGCCGGAACCGGCGATGAGGAGGATGCGCCCGGTCGGCAGGACCGCGGCGTGGATCGCGTTGACCTTCTGGTCGTCGGGGAGCTCGACGACGTCCCACTTGCCGAACTGCTCCTTGTACTCCTGGCTGTTGATCAGCCGCTGGTGCCGGAGCTCGGAGATCCACGACCACGCCGGCGGCACGTTCACGCCGAGCATGACCGCGGGGACGATCACGAGGAGCAGGAAGCGCTTGACCCGCCTGGTGAGGCCCTGCTCGATCAACTCGCCTCCGTCCGTCGCCCGTCGAGGTGCGGGAGCTCCCCGTCCGGGCCGTGCCGTGCCGGGCCGGCCACCGCGGCCAGCGCCACCACCCGCACCGCCACCGTCGGGGCGTTGACCGCGCCGGCGTCGGGCGGGAGGGCCCCACCGTCTCGGTCCTCGTGCCTCGTTGCCGTTCCGTTACCGCCGCTCGACCCGGCCGAGACCGGGCTCACGCTACGCGAGCCCTCGGCCTCGAGCTCGGCCGCCGACGTGAGCAGCATCGGCGGGGTCGTCCGGCGGGGTCCGGGACGGGGGCCGCGGGCCGGTCCCGCGTCGGGACGCGGCATCGGCGAGGGCGGTGTGGGCCGCGGACCGCGGGCGTCGGGCGAGCCCGCCCGGGCCCCCGGCCAGAGGGTCCCGGGCGGGACGGGCTGCTCGCCGGGCGCC
>CADCTH010000028.1 GCA_902805495.1 uncultured Actinomycetospora sp. | reverse complement strand
ATGGTGGCGTCGACATGGACGTGGCGGCCCTGCCCGAAATCGGGCCGCCCACATCCGGTTTCCCTACGAGCTCACGCATTCGTCCACGACGGGGTTCGGGTGCTCGTATCAACGTCCAAGTTCGGCCACGCGCCTCTCTCCACGACGGCCCACGGTACCCGGACCAGGTCCAGGAGTCTGAGGAGGAGCCGGCGCAACGGGCTCCTCGCGACTCGACCCGAGCGGCCCCCGGCGACTGCGGCGGCGGTCCTGGCCCGTGCGCCGTAGGCGCGCTCCCACTGCGCTATCTGAGCGTCTCGTCGCCGAGCAAATGCTGAAGTCGAGGGAGCTACTCGCGTGCGGCTCCACGTCTGAAGTCCGCACATGATCTCATCTCCCTCGCTGGCCGAACTCATGCCCCCGCTGGTCACCATCGCGGGCGGCCGTTCCGACCGCGGGGTTACCTGGGCGGGACCGAGTGACCCAGACCGCCGCGTCGCCATCGCGGGTCGGGATCGAGAGCGCCGCATCGATCCCAGCCGCGATCAGGATGTCGCGAAGGACCGGTGTCATGCGCCGTTCGGCATAGGTGGGTCCGGCTTGCGTGGTGGGTCGAGGACCAACGCTCCACCACACTTCGACGTGATCGCGACGAACCACGATCAACGGGCCACGACGACGCCAATCGTCGACGGTCTCTTCGGCGCCCAGGAACATATGGGGCTGGAAACCAGCTGCGACAAGCTCGGCGTGGACGTAGTTCGCCAGGTGAAGGAGCGCACCCGCCGCCGGGCGCATGCCATCGCCGGGAGGCGGCTGGTGCGTGGCACCGATGACGGTCACAAGGCATTCCCCCGGGGGTGGACGGGCGTCGACAAGGTCGGCCGACGCAGCCCCAGGGGCTGGGGTGCGCGATGACCCGCCAACTATGAGCCGACTTCGGTGTCGAGGCAACGGCTCGACTTGGCCACTTGGCCTGAGGTTCCCCCGATAGCCCAGAGACCGACGATCATGGCCGTGGGCCGTGAAGGGAGTCATCGATGGCAGCGCCGAAGAAGTACCCCGACGAGCTGCGCGAGCGGGCGGCATCGGCCTCGCTGCAGCTTTCTGCCCGAACACGTCTTGGTCCGCGAGGCGGAGGCCGCTGTTGCGGCGACCATGCCGACGCGCCTCGGACCGTGGAGGTTCCGCCAACCAACACCGAGGGGCCTCCGGGACACGCCGGGTCGCAGGACCACCGCCAGCCGACACTCCCTTGCAGACCGGCTCGGGGGTAGTGCTCGACGAGGGCCGCCGCCGACCCAAGCCGCAATGCGACCGTCCTCCATCCCCAGTGACTTGCTCCTCGGCGCGACAGCACCGCCAGCACAGGCGCATGCGTGGGCTCGTGCGTATTCCTTGCGGGTGCACGCAGAGACTCATGCGATGGCCCCTCCTATCTGCCCAGCCACGCCGCAGCAGCAGGTCACGGACCGGGCGATCCCTTGTCGGCGGAGGGTTGGACGTAGCCGCCGCGGTCGACGAGGGTGGAAAACGTCGACCCGGCCCCCGTCGACTTTGACCCACGAACACCGTGGGCTACGTCGAGGTGTCGGGAGACAGATGACCCGCACGAGCAAGGAAGAGCTGCGGACGAGGCGGGACATCTGCCGGGCCGAGTTCTTGGTGGCTCTGGCATGGGGGCTCAACCGTGACCAGAGCGCTGAGGCGTTGAGGTACCGTGCCGCGGCGCAGGGGCTGTCGCTCCATGCGGCGGCAGTCGTGGTGCTCACTCCCGAGCCGGCCGACGAGGTGTTGGTCGCCCGGTCCTCGCAGCTGGCACGGTCGGCCCGGCGTGGGCACCTGTACGCCCTGTAGCTCACGTGCGGCGGTAGGAGCTACAGCCGCACGCGGCAAGGTGGCGCGTCCGCACCGCGACGTGGGCGACACCGCCGCTGACACGGCGGCAACGCCTGTGATCCTTCTTCGTGACCTCCCGTCCCTTGTGGCCACCGACAGCAGCGGGATCGCGACGGGCCACTCGAGAGGAACGCCATGTGACCGGACGTCCTAGCACCTCCCGGGAGCCCCGAGGGTCGCCGGTACCGCGCGTGAGACGGCACGGTGTGGCCCGACCGTGACAGCCGCGACGTCCACAACCACACGCACCCAGCCGGCGGCGTGCGTGCGCGACCTGCGCGAGCTGGTCGTGGTCCACGCTCACGAGTGCTCGGGCCTCCGGCGGGGCAGGGACTGGTCGAGGGGTTGCCGGGGCGGGAGCGCTCGACGATGGGCTCACCGTTGCAGTCCCCACTCCTCGAGGCAGGGCTCCCGCCCGGGACCGGCGGGGATCGGAGGCCCCTCGGTGGTGTTGGGCAGCGGGACTCCGAGGGCGGCGAACATTTCGGGTGGCGCGGAGCGCAGGTCCAGGTGTCCACCGTCGATGAGGTGGTGGACGCGGGCCTGGCCGATCACTCGGGCCAGGTGCGGATGCCATGGTCCGAGCAGCGCCAGCGTCACGAGGAGCTCGCGGGTGCTGACGGGGCGCAGGCCGCGCAGCAGAGTCCCGAAGAGGTGGGCGGTGGGGCGATCCACGGGGCCGGCGATCCCCAGGGCCACGCATCCGTCGCCGTAGCTGCGCAACGCCACCGCCGCCTCACCACGAGGCGAGCAACGTGAGGCAAGCTCGCCCTCGACCGCGTCGCACACGTCGTCGCGCCCGCGGGTGTGGCCGCCGTGGTCCGGGTCGAGCTTGATCCGGTTGAGCTGGGTCATGTCGATCAGGCTCACGTGGGTCACCTGCTGCTGATCGCGTCGTAGCTGCCGCAAAGCACCGGGGTCCAGGGCGCCGAACGAGGGACACCCAGGCTAGCCCCGCCCGCTGCGCGCACCAGACGAACGCGGTCGACGACGGCGGACGTTTCTGGCGTGCATCCGAGCCGATGTACGAGACCGGTGGATCTTAGGCAGGTGGTACGCGACCACCTCGGTAAGCGGAATGTCCGTGACCGCGATCAGACCGCGAGGATCTGAGCGCGGAGTTGCCCTGATCGCCCGGCTGCTCTCCGCGGGCCGGAAGGCCGGCGGCCGCGTCCTGATCATCGTGCAGCGCGCCGACGCCGCTGTGGTCGACGGCCTGGTCCGCGCCCAGTGCGCCCCGCGGGTCTCGTTCTCCGTCGACTCCGGCGAGGCCGTACGGAGCTGCACCCGGCCGCCGAGGACGTCGCCAGCGTGATCGCCGCCCCGCCCGGGTCGGGCTGCTCACTCGCCCCGGTGGAGGCCTAGGAGACT
>CADCTH010000027.1 GCA_902805495.1 uncultured Actinomycetospora sp. | reverse complement strand
GGTGGCGCGCGTGGCCGCGGAGGTCGGCGGGCAGGGCCACGTGCTCGACCTCGCCGACCCGGCGGCCGTGCTCGCCGCGGTGCCCGAGCTCGGCGCGGTGGACGTCGTCGCCGCCAACGCGGGGCTGCAGATCCGGGGCGGGCCGACCACCACCGCCGACGGCGTCGAGGAGACCCTCGCGGTCAACGTGCTGGGCCACGTCGCCCTGGTCGACGCCCTGCTCGCCGGGGCCCGCCCGCCGTCGCTCGTGGCGTTCCTCGGCTCGACCACGCACGACCCGGCGACGCCCACCCCCACACCCGCGCCCGTGGAGAGCACCGACCTCGGCGCCCTGGCCCGCGGCGAGCTCACCACCAGCGGGCCCCAGCGCTACGCCACCAGCAAGCTGCACTGCACCGCGCTCGCCGGCGCCTACGCCCGCGAGCACCCCGAGGTGCACTGGTCCTGCTTCGACCCGGGGCTGATGCCCGGCACCGGGCTCGCGCGGACGTACGGCCCCGTGGCGCGCCTGCTGTGGTCGACCGTGCTGCGCGGGGTGGCGGTGCTGCCCTTCGCCTCGACGCCGGGGAGGTCGGGCGACGCCCTCGCCCGGGTGCTGCTCGACGACCCCGCACCCGGCGCGTCGGGGGCCGTCGTCGACTGGCGGCTGCGTCCCGGCGTGGTCTCCGTGCGGGCCGCCGACCCCGCCTTCGGTGACGCGGTGCTCGCTGCGGCCCGGAGCCTCGTCGCGGCCTGAGGCCCGGGACAGCCGGCCGGGTTCGCCCGCCGGAGCCGGGGCACCCTGCCGGACCGAGCCCGTCCCCGCCGCGCCCCGGGAGTCCCGTGTCCCCCTCGCCGAGCCCCCCGAGCTCACCGAGCCCTGCACCCCGTCGCCTCGCCGTCGTGCCGCCGCCCGCGGACGACGCCGTCGCGCGGTCCGTCGACCCGGGCGGGTCCGGCGACCGGCCGGAGCCGTCGACGCTGGTGCCCGCCGTGCTCGACGAGCTGGTCGAGGCCGCGGTGACCATCGCCGAGGACGTCGAGCTGGTGCTCGAGGACGCCGTCGGCGAGGTCCTCGCCGCCGGGGAGCGGTCGCTGCGCGTGCTGCGCGCCGCGGCGCAGAGCCTCGACGCGGGCCGTGCCCCGACGGTGACCGCCGGCGAGACGCTCGCCGCGCTCGGCGGCGAGGCCGCGCAGGCCGTCGCCGCCGTGGCCGTGACGTCGGGGTACGCCGGGCGTCACGCGAGCCGGCGGGCCGCCACCGCCGTCGGCCGGATCGCCCTGGCCTGCGTCCGATCGTGACGCACCGTCATCCCATCCGGTGCATCGACGGTGGACTCACTCCTACGGACTAGCCTCGGCCGCGTGATCTGACTTACAGTGAGCGCCGCCGCTGGACACCTCCGGCGGCCCACCACACAGATCACGCGGGGGCGGAGCGGCGCCGCGGCGCCGGCCCCTGACGACCCCGCGGGAAGGGGGTCGCAGTGCGTACGACCTATCGGGTCCTGGCGTGGATCCTCGCCCTGGAGGTGGTCGTCCAGGCCGCCGCCATCGCGTGGGCGCTGTTCGGGCTGACCACGTGGATCATGAGCGGCGGGGTCCTCGACGCCGCGGCCATCGAGAGCGAGGGCACCCAGTTCGACGGCGTCGTCGGCTTCATGGTGCACGGCATGAACGGCACGATGATCGTGCCGGCCATCGCGCTGCTGCTGCTCATCGTCTCGTTCTTCGCGAAGCTCCCCCGCGGCGTGGCCTACGCCGGGGCCCTGTTCCTCATGGTCGTCGCGCAGGTGGCCCTGGGGATCTTCGCGCACTCCCTGCCGTCGCTCGGCATCCTGCACGGCGCGCTGGCGCTGGCCATCCTCGTCACCGCCGTGCTCTCGGCCCGCCTCACCGCCACGCCGCGGGCGGCGGTGCGCGAGCCGGTCGCGATGGCGTGATCCGGGGCTCGAGCGGAGGCTGAGCGATGCTGCGGGCGAGGCGACGGCGGTGGCGCACCCGGGTCCGGACACGGACCCTGGTGGCCGTCGTCGCCGCGCTCGCGCTCCTGGTCCCCGTCGGGTGGATGTGGGCCGACAGCCTCGTGCCGACGCCCTACTCGGTGATGGACATGGGCACGCCGGACTTCGGCGGCGGCCCCGGGGAGCACGCCGGGCACGCCATGACGGGGCCCGCGGTCGACACCCTGCGCGAGCCGCCGGGGCCCGCCGACGTCGACGTCACGCTGGAGGCCCGCGTCGGCCGGGTCACGCTGCCCTCGGGCCGCGTCATCGACGGCTACAGCCTCAACGGCACCACGCCGGGCCCGGAGATCCGCGCGGTCGAGGGCCAGATGGTGCAGGTCCGGCTGGTCAACGCGGACGTGCCCGAGGGCGTCACCCTGCACTGGCACGGCTACGACGTGCCGGCCGGCGACGACGGCGTCGCCGGGGTGACCCAGGACGCCGTGCCGGTCGGCGGCTCGTTCGTCTACCGCTTCCGCGCCGAGCAGGTCGGGACGTTCTGGTACCACTCGCACCAGGTGGCCGACCCCCAGGTGCGCGGCGGCCTGTTCGGCGCGCTGGTGGTGACGCCCCGCGCGGGCCTCGGCGACACCGGCGACGTGCTGGCCGTGACCCACCTCCACGAGGGCCGCCGGACGATCAACGGGTTCGACGGCGAGGTGGCGGCGCCCGGGGCGCCGGGGTCGCGGGTGCGCGTGCGCGTCGTCAACACCGACAACGGGCCGATCCAGGCCTGGGTCGGTGGCGCGCCGTACCGCCTGGTCGCGATCGACGGCACCGACGTCGTCGGCCCGACGCCCACCACCGACTCGCTGTCGATCACCGCAGGCGCCCGGGCGGACCTCGAGATCGACCTGCCCGCCGACGGCGCGGGCGTGCGCGTGGAGCTCGGCGGCTCCGCGCTCACCTTCGGCCAGTCGCTGCCCCCGACGCCGCGCCCGCCCCGCCAGCTCGACCCGCTGACCTACGGCACGCCCGCCGCCCTCGGGTTCGACCCGGACGCCGCGGACCGCCGCTTCGACTACGTCATCGGGCGCCGTCCCGGCTTCGTCGACGGCCGCCCCGGGCTGTTCTGGACCGTCAACGGCAGCCTCTGGCCCGACGTGCCGATGTACGTGGTGCGCGAGGGCGACGTCGTGCGGATGCGCATCGACAACGCCAGCGGCGACCTGCACCCGATGCACCTGCACGGCCACCACGCCGTGGTGCTCGCCCGCGACGGCGTGCCGGCGACGGGCAGCCCCTGGTGGGTCGACAGCCTCGACGCGCAGGACGGCCACACCTACGACATCGCGTTCGTCGCGGACAACCCCGGCCTGTGGATGGACCACTGCCACAACCTCGCCCACCCGGCCGAGGGGCTGATGGCCCACCTCGTCTACGAGGGCGTGACGACGCCCTACCGGGTCGGGGACGTGGGTGGCCACACCCACAACGACCCCGAGTGAGACCACCCCGCGACGGGGGGATACTGGCCGGTAACCACGCGGTCCTCCCGGACCGCCGGGAGGTGACCGACATGACCGCGGCGACCACAGCGACGGCCCCGTCCGGGGCCCCCTGGCTGCTCGCCCACGCCACGGCGTGCGCGGAGGCCGTCGCCGCGGCGCTGGACCTGCTCGACACCGACGACGTGCGCACCGAGCCCGAGGGCGACGGCTTCGTCCTGCACGTGGAGTCCGACCCGCCGCGGTCGGTACGGACGCTGCGCTGGTCGCCGGCCACGGGGTGGGAGGCGACGTCCGACCCCGCCCGGCGACGGACGCCGCGCTGGTGGGCGCTCCCCGTCGAGGTCGACGCCGATCCCCTGGCGCTGTGCGAGGTGCTGCGGGCGACGGCGGAGGGCGCGCGGGTCGCCGACCGCACGGGCTAGGAGGGGGACCGTCCGGTCGACGCCGGTGCGGGCCCCTCGTCCGCACCGGCGGTCCCGGACCCCGGAACGTACCGGGCGGTCACCCCGCCGTGAAGCCGGTTGCCGAGGGCGGCGTACGCACAAAGACGTACAGCGCTGCACCCTGCGCCGGTCCTAGCCTGTGACGTCCGACGCCGCCGGACGCACGGGGAGGGCACGATGCCGGGCCGATCCGACGACCACCTCATCGTGGAGCCACGCATCCGCCGGATCGTCCGGCGGCCGGTGACGCCGACGGTGCCCGCGCCGCGGCGCGAGGAGACGCCGGCCCCGCGCGTGCCCGCGCCGCGCAGCCCGCGCCGGGAGGAGGGCCACCTCGGCCACACCCCGGTCGACGCACGGACCCACCGGGGCGCCTGAGCGACCCC
>CADCTH010000026.1 GCA_902805495.1 uncultured Actinomycetospora sp. | reverse complement strand
GGGGGGCCATCGGGGCGCCGCTCGTGCTCGCCGTCGGCCTCGGCGCCGCCCCGGGCGACGACGACGCCGCGGGCGAGATGCCCGACCTCGCCGAGCAGGTCCGCCGCGCGGCGGGCGCCGGCGGCCGGGCCTTGCACGCAAGGCCGCGCACGTCGTCACCACCCTCTCCGCGCTCGACCTCACGGCCGCCATCGAGGGCACCCTGCTCGGCGACTACGTCTTCACCCAGTACAAGAAGGCGCCCGACACCGCGCCGACCGAGCTCACCCGCGTCGGCCTCGTGGGCGAGGGCGACGAGGCCGCGCTGGCACGCGCGGCGAGGGTCGCGCGCTGGGTCGCCGCGGCGCGCGACCTCGTCAACACCCCGCCCAACGACCTCTACCCCGACGCCTTCGCCCAGCGGGCGCGGAGCCTCGCCGAGTCCGTCGGCGTGACGGTCGAGGTCCTCGACGAGTCGCAGCTCGCCGAGGGCGGGTTCGGCGGCGTCCTCGGGGTCGGCGGCGGGTCGTCGCGCCCGCCGCGGCTGGTCCGGCTGACCCACACCCCCGCGAACCCGGTCAAGAAGGTCGCGCTGGTCGGCAAGGGCATCACGTTCGACACCGGCGGCATCTCGATCAAGCCGGCGGCGAACATGGACCACATGACCTCGGACATGTCCGGGGCGGCGGGGGTCGTCGCCGCCACGTGCCTGGCGGCGGAGCTCGAGCTGGACGTCGAGGTCGTCGCCACCGTCCCGATGGCCGAGAACATGCCCTCGGGCACCGCGTACCGGCCCGGCGACGTGCTGGAGATGTACGGCGGCACCACCGTGGAGGTGCTCAACACCGACGCCGAGGGCCGCCTGGTGCTCGGCGACGCGATCGCCCGGGCCTGCGAGGACTCCCCCGACTACCTGCTCGAGACCTCCACGCTCACCGGCGCCCAGCTCGTCGCGCTGGGGTCGCGCACACCCGGGGTCATGGGCACCGACGCCTTCCGCGACCGTGTCGCCGCCCACGCGGTGGCCGCGGGCGACGGCGGCTGGGCGATGCCGCTGCCCGACGAGCTGCGCGCCGACCTCGACTCCCGCGTCGCCGACCTCGCCAACGTCACCAACCACCGCTTCGGCGGCATGCTCGTCGGCGGGATCTTCCTGCGCGAGTTCGTCGCCGACGGGGTGCCGTGGGTACACCTCGACATCGCGGGCCCGTCGTTCAACACGGGCGGGCCGCACGGCTACACCCCGAAGGGCGGCACGGGCGTCCCCGTCCGGACGATCGCGGCCGTGCTCGAGGACATCGCTCGTCACGGCTAGTCCCCCCGCGGTGACACGGGTGGAAGGATGAGGTCGGACATCACCGTCACCGGGGCCGTCACGGAAGCACGCCACACGCCGACGCGGGAGAAGCTGCAGTGAGCGACACGTACGACGTCATCATCCTCGGCGCGGGCTCGGGCGGGTACGCCTGCGCCTTCCGCGCCGCCGAGCTCGGCCTGTCGGTCGCGCTGGTGGAGAAGGACAAGGTCGGCGGCACCTGCCTGCACCGCGGCTGCATCCCCACCAAGGCCCTCCTGCACGCGGCCGAGGTCGCGGACTCGGCGCGCGAGGGTGAGCAGTTCGGCGTCAAGAGCTCGCTGTCGGGCATCGACATGAGCGGGGTCAACTCCTACAAGGACAACGTCGTCGCCCGTCTCTACAAGGGCCTGCAGGGCCTGGTGAAGGCCCGCAAGGTCACGCTGATCGAGGGCGCGGGCAAGCTCGTGGCGCAGGACACCGTCGAGGTCGACGGCCAGCGCTACCAGGGCCGTCACGTCGTGCTGGCGTCGGGCTCGTACTCCAAGACGCTGCCCGGGCTCGAGCTCGGCGGGCGCGTGCTCACCTCCACCGAGGCCATCAACCTCGACTTCGTGCCCGACCGCGTCGTCGTGCTCGGCGGCGGGGTCATCGGCGTCGAGTTCGCCAGCGTGTGGAAGAGCTTCGGCTCCGAGGTCACGATCGTCGAGGCGCTGCCCCACCTCGTGCCCAACGAGGACGAGTTCCTCTCCAAGCAGCTCGAGCGCCAGTTCCGCAAGCGCGGCATCACGTTCAAGACCGGCACCAAGTTCACCGGTGTCTCGCAGACCGCCGACGCGGTGACGATCTCGCTGGAGAACGGCGAGCAGATCGAGGCCGACCTGCTGCTCGTCGCCGTGGGCCGCGGGCCCAACACCGCCGACCTCGGCTACGAGGAGAACGGCATCACGCTCGACCGCGGCTTCGTGCCGACCGACGAGCGGCTGCACACCGGCGTCGGCAACGTCTACGCCGTCGGCGACATCGTGCCCGGCCTGCAGCTCGCGCACCGCGGCTTCGCGCAGGGCATCTTCGTCGCCGAGGAGATCGCCGGGCTGCACCCGCCGGTGATCGACGAGAAGGGCATCCCGCGCGTCACCTACTGCGAGCCGGAGGTCGCGTCGGTGGGGCTGACCGAGGCCCAGGCCAAGGAGGTCCACGGCGAGGTCGAGACGCTCACCTACGACCTCGCCGGCAACGGCAAGTCCCAGATCCTCAAGACCGCCGGCGCGGTCAAGCTGGTCAAGGGCGGCACCGGCGCCGACGCCCCCGTCGTCGGCGTGCACATGATCGGCACGCGCATGGGCGAGCAGGTCGGCGAGGCGCAGCTGATCTACAACTGGGAGGCGCTGCCCGACGAGGTGGCCAACCTCGTCCACGCCCACCCCACGCAGAACGAGGCCCTCGGGGAGGCGCACCTCGCGCTCGCCGGCAAGCCCCTGCACAGCCACTCCTGATCCCGGCAACGCCTGATCCTGCCCACGGCTGACCCCACCCCGAGAACGAAGCGAGGAGTCCGAGCACGATGGCCTACTCCGTCCAGATGCCTGCCCTCGGGGAGAGCGTCACCGAGGGCACCATCACCCGGTGGCTCAAGCAGGAGGGCGACCACGTCGACGTCGACGAGCCCCTGCTCGAGGTCTCGACCGACAAGGTCGACACCGAGATCCCGTCGCCGCAGGCGGGCGTGCTGCAGCGGATCGTGGCCCAGGAGGACGACACCGTCGAGGTCGGCGGCGAGCTGGCGGTGATCGGGGACGAGGGCGAGTCCGGGGGCTCGTCCGGCGGTGACGGCGGCGGCGCCGCGCCGCCGGCGACCGAGGAGCCCCAGCAGGAACAGCAGCCCGAGCCCTCGCGGCCGGAGCCGTCGCAGCCGGAGCCGTCGCAGCCGGAGCCGTCGCAGCCGGAGCCCGAGCCGGAGCCCGCCGCCGCGTCGTCGGATGGGTCGTCGGGGGGCTCCTCCGGGGGCACCACCGTCGAGATGCCGGCGCTGGGCGAGTCGGTCACCGAGGGCACGGTCACGCGCTGGCTCAAGGCGGTGGGCGACACGGTCGACGTCGACGAGCCGCTGCTCGAGGTGTCCACCGACAAGGTCGACACCGAGATCCCCTCGCCCGTCGCCGGCACCGTGCTCGAGCTGCGCGCGGGCGAGGACGACACCGTCGAGGTCGGCGGCGCGCTGGCCGTCATCGGCGACGCGTCCCAGGCCTCCGGCGGCGGGTCCGGTCCCTCCGAGGCGCCCACCTCGCAGGCGCCCGCCACGCAGGAGTCGTCGGCGCCCCAGCAGACCCAGCAGACCCAGCAGACCCAGCAGACCCAGCAGCCGCCGTCCGAGCAGCCCGCGGACCCGCGCCCCGAGCCGGAGCGCCCCAACGAGCCGGAGCCGGCGGAGGCCCCGTCCGGGCCGCAGGCCGCGTCCGGCGCCGACTACTACGTCTCCCACGAGACCGATCAGCCGACCGGCCCGTCGGGCCCGGCGAACGCCGGTGCTCTGCAGCCGCGCGAGGACTCCTCGCAGGGCAACGGCGCGTCCGCGCCCACCACCCCGTCCACGTCGGGCGGCTCGCCGTACGTGACGCCGCTGGTGCGCAAGCTCGCCGCCGAGCGCGGCGTCGACCTGTCCTCGCTCACCGGCACCGGGGTCGGCGGCCGCATCCGCAAGCAGGACGTGCTCGACGCCGCCGAGGAGCAGGAGAGCGCCGCAGCAGCGGCCGAGACCCCCGAGCCCGCGGGCGACGCCCCGGC
>CADCTH010000025.1 GCA_902805495.1 uncultured Actinomycetospora sp. | reverse complement strand
GGCCGCCCGCCGCCGGGGCGGGCGCGGTGCCCGGCAGCTGGGTCAACGACGGCGGGGCCAGCGCGTCGGGCTGGGCGACGGTGCCGAGCTGCACCGGCGCCGGCTGCACCTCGAGCGCCGGGATCTCCTCGGCGCCGGCGTCCTGGCGCCCGAACTGGTTGCGCTGGCTGACGACGACCACGGTCGCGACGGCGGCCACGAGCAGCAGGAGCACCAGCGTCAGGCGGCCCACGATCGCGAGCCGGCGCGGCGGGCGCGGCCCTTCCGGGTCGAGGCCGCTGCGCACCGTCGAGCGCCGGGGGCCCGGGACACGGTCGCGGGAACCCGGCGTCGGGTCGGTCGGCGCAGCCATCGTGGTGGAGGTTACGCGGCGGTACGTGGTGGACGCGTCTCGCGGGGGGCGTCACCCCTCGAGCAGCGTCTGCCCCAAGTACGCCCCGTCGCCGAGACCCGGCGGCACCGCGAACACCGCCGACCCGGTGTGCTCGATGTACTCCATCATCTTGTCCCGGCGCGCCAGCGCGCTCTGCATGGGCACGAACTGGCGGTGCGGGTCGCGCATGAACGCGACGAAGAACAGGCCCGCGTTCAGGTGGCCCGAGCCGTCCGAGCCGTCGACGAAGTTGTAGCCGCGCCGCATGATGCGCACGCCGCCCAGGTTCTGCGCCGAGGCGAGGCGGATGTGCGCGTCCTCGCCGATCGGCGAGGTCGGTGCGAAGTCGGGCTGGTCGAACTCGCGGGGCTGCCCGATCGGCGCGCCCTCGCCCTTGGTCCGCCCGGTCAGCGACTCCTGCTCGGCGAGCGAGGTGCGGTCCCACGTCTCGACGTGCATGCGGATGCGCCGGGCGACGAGGTACGTGCCGCCCGCCAGCCACGCCGGGCCCTGCGCCGGCGGCACCCAGACGTGCTCGTCGAGCAGGGCGCCGTCCTCGGCCTTGAGGTTGTTGGTGCCGTCCTTGAAGCCGAACAGGTTGCGGTGGGTCTGCTGGGTGGTCGACGTCGACGACGTGCGCCCGAACCCGAGCTGCGACCAGCGCACCGCGGTGGTGCCGAAGCCGATGCGCACGAGGTTGCGCACCGCGTGCACCGCGACCTGCGGGTCGTCGGCGCACGCCTGCAGGCACAGGTCGCCGCCCGAGAGCGCCGGGTCGATCTGGTCACCGGTGAACGGGGGCAGCTCCGCCATCTCGGGCGGGCGCGGGATGCCCAGCTTGTCCAGCAGGCTCCCGCCGATCCCGAGGGTGATCGTCAGCGACGCCGCGGGGAGCCCGAGGGCCTCGCCGGTGTCGCTCGGCGGGGCCTCCGGGTTCCGGTTGACCGCCCCGCCGGGCGCGGCCTCGGCGCCGACGGTCATCCGCTCCGCCGCCGTGGTCCAGCGCCGCAGCAGGCTCGCCACGGCGGCGCGGTCGGTGGTGGTGAGGTCGAGCGCGACGAAGTGCAGGCGGTCCTGCGCGGGCGTGGTGATGCCGGCCTGGTGGACACCGCGGAACGGCACCACCCGCGAGGCGGGGTCGGGGGCCGCGGGCTCCGCGGCACCCGCCGTGAAGCCCGCCACCGCCCCGACCCCGGCCACGGCCGCCCCGGCGCCGGTCCAGCCCAGGAGCCGGCGCCGGGAGAAGCCGCGCATGCCCGACCGCGTCACGCCGACACGACCGCCGCCACCTGGCTCACCGGCTCGCCGAGGGCGTCGATCGCCTCGGTCATGCGCCGGGTGTCGTCGGGCGTCAGCTGGGTGTAGAGGACGAAGCCGTCGCCCTGCCGGTAGTTCTCGAGCAGCACGTCGACGTCGCGGAAGCGCTGGTCGAGCAGCGGGCCGAGGGCCGGGTCGCGCTGGTCGAGCACCGGGCGCAGGGCCGAGATCGCGGCCTGCGAGCCGTCGACGTTGGCGCGGAAGTCCCACAGGTCGGTGTGCGAGTAGCGGTCCTCCTCGCCGGTGATCTTGCCGGTGGCGACCTCGTCGAGCAGCTCCTTGGCCCCGTTGGCCAGCTGCAGCGGCGTGAGCTCGATGCCGGCCGTGCGCGCCTGCAGGTCGCGGATGTCGGCCATCAGCCGGTCGGCCATCGCGTTCGAGTCCGGCTGCAGGCCGGTGACCCACAGGTCGCGCTCGAGGCGGTGGTAGCCGGTGAACTCGACCCCGGGCTCGCCGTCGTCGCGGCCGTCGATCTTCGGGTCGAGGTCGCCGAAGGACTCCGCGACGGGCTCGACGCGCTCCCAGTAGGTGCGGGCGACGGGGAACAGCGCCTGGGCAGCGGGCACGTCGCCGCGCTTGACCGCGTCGGTGAACTCCTGGGTGCGCGTCACGAGCGCCTCGATCTGCGAGGTCGTGTAGCGCTTGTAGCCGGTGACCGCGCCGGCCAGCAGGGCGTCGCCCTCGGTGGAGCCCGCGACGTTCCCGGTGACGGTGAACGGCCCGCGGATGCCGTCGCCGACCATGCCCGGCTTGCACGCCGTCGTGTACTGCCCGCCCTGCGGCACCTCGACGATGAGCTGGCGCGCCAGGCCGGGGCCGACGTTCTCGACCTCGCCGAGGATCCGGTCGCCGGTGCCCAGCAGGTAGAACTCGGTGACCTTGGTACCGGTGTTCTGCACCGAGAACGTCACGTTGCCCGCCGGGGCCTCGGTGGCCGAGACCTCGCAGCTGGTGTCGCCGGCGCGCACCTGGATCGGGCCCCCGGAGCCCTGGGCGCCCGGCGGCGGTGGGGCGGTGCTGGTGCAGCCGGCGAGCGCGACCAGCGCCGTGGCGGCCGCGACGGCGGCGACGGCGAGGGACCTGCGGGTCAAGAGTTCTCCTCGGTGAGGGCGCGACGGCGCGCGGGGCGGAGCTGGGGAGCGGGTCAGGCGGCCGGGTCGGCGGCGGTGGCGGCCGGGACGGGCCCGCGCTCGCTGCGCGACACCGGGCGCAGGAAGAGCGTCAGGACGACGGCCACGTAGAGCACCCACACGACGGCCTCGAGGACGGTGGTCTGCGGGGAGAAGTTGAAGATGCCCTTGAGCAGCACGCCGTACCAGGAGTCCGCGGGGACGGCGGCGCTGACGTCGAAGGCGAGGGTGTCCAGACCGGGCAGGAACCGGGCCTCCTGCAGGTCGTGCACGCCGTAGGCGAGGATCCCGGCGGCCACGAACACCAGCAGCACGCCGGTGACCGTGAAGAACTTGCCGAGGTTCAGCGTGATCGCGCCGCGGTAGACGAGGTACGCCAGCACGATCGCCACGGCGATGCCCAGCAGGAAGCCGATCAGCGGGCCGGTGGTCTCCCCCGCGGCCTGCGCGGCCGCGACGAAGAACACCGCGGTCTCGAGCCCCTCGCGGCCCACGGCGAGCGCGGCCATCACGACGACGGCCACCGAGCCCATGGCGATCGCACGCTCGAGGCCGCCCCGCAGCTCGGCGGCGATCGTCCGGCCGACGCGGCGCATCCAGAAGATCATCCAGGTGACGAAGCCGACCGCGATGATCGACAGCGAGCCGCCGAGCAGTTCCTGGGCCTCGAAGGTCAGCGCCTGCTGCGTGAGCGTCAGGCCGAGCGTGACGGCCACGCTGACCGCGACCGCCAGCGCGACGCCCAGCCACACCTTCGCCAGCTCGCGGCGGCGGTCGGTGCGCACCAGGAAGGCGACGAGGATGCTGACCACCAGCGACGCCTCGAGGCCCTCGCGCAGGCCGATCAGGGCGTTGCCCAGCATCGTGTCCCTCCAACGGGCAGGTCAGGTGACCCTCACCTGTCGTGAGGGGAGGCTAACCTTTGAGGGTGACGGAGGGGAAGCCGCCTCCCGGCACGTGACGGGAAGCGACCGTCACGTCCCTTTCGCCCCAGCCCAGTGACGACGCCAGGTGTCCGCGTCGAGCGCG
>CADCTH010000024.1 GCA_902805495.1 uncultured Actinomycetospora sp. | reverse complement strand
GCGGCGGCCGCGTCCCTGGACCCCGCGGCCGCCTTCGCCGCGGGCCGCGCGTGGGAGCGCCAGGTGGGGGAGTCCCACCGGGCCCGGGAGGCCTTCCTCGCCGCCGCCGCCCGGGCGAGCGGCAAGCTGCGGCGCGACCGGGCCCACGGGTGAGCGGGCGGGGGGTCTTCGTCGTCTTCGAGGGGGGCGACGGCGTGGGCAAGTCCACCCAGGTCGAGCGGCTCTGCGCCGCGCTGGAGCCGACCGGGCGCGAGGTCGTCCGCACCTTCGAGCCGGGCGACTCCGCGCTGGGCGCCAGGATCCGCCGGCTGGTGCTCGACCCGGAGACCGGCGACCTCGCCCCGCGCGCCGAGGCCCTGCTCTACGCCGCGGACAAGGCCCAGCACCTGCACGCCGTCGTCCGGCCGGCGCTGCGGCGCGGGGCCGTGGTGGTCTGCGACCGCTACGTCGACTCGATGCTGGCCTACCAGGGGGCGGGCCGGGTGCTGGCTGAGGCCGAGGTCGAGCAGGTGGCCCGGTGGGCGACCGAGGACCTGCGTCCGGACGTGACGGTGCTGCTGGACGTCGACCCGCGCCGTGCGGTGCACACCAAGGTGGCCAAGGACCGGCTGGAGGCGGCGGGGGAGACCTTCCACGAGCGGGCCCGGGCGTCGTTCCTGGCCCTGGCCGCCCGCGAGCCCGCGCGCTACCTCGTGCTCGACGCCCGGCGCAGCATCGACGACCTCGCGGCCGTGGTGGCCGCGCGGGTGCGGGCCCTGCTCGACGACGGGACGGGCCCGGGGCTGTCGGAGGTCTCGGGCAGACTGGCGCCATGAGCTCCTCCACCGCCCCCGGCGGACGCCGGTGAGCGCCCCCGCGGCCCCCGCCGCGACCCTCGGCGGGGTGTGGGGCGACCTGGTGGGCCAGGAGGGGGCGGCCGAGACCCTGCGCCGCGCCGTCGCCGGCGACCCGCACGCGATGAGCCACGCCTGGCTGTTCACGGGGCCGCCCGGCTCCGGGCGCTCGAACGCCGCCCGGGCCTTCGCGGCCGCGCTGCAGTGCCCCCGCGGTGGCTGCGGGGAGTGCACCCAGTGCCGGACGGCGCTCAGCGGCGCCCACCCCGACGTCACCCTGGTGCGGACCGAGATGCTCTCCATCGGCGTCGACGAGGTCCGGGACCTGGTCCGCCGGGCGGCGATGAGCCCGACCCTCGGCCGCCGGCAGGTGATCGTCGTCGAGGACGCCGACCGGGTGACCGAGCGCGGCGCCGACGCGCTGCTGAAGAGCATCGAGGAGCCGGCCCCGCTGACGGTGTGGGTGCTCTGCGCACCCACCGCCGACGACGTCGTGGTCACCATCCGCTCCCGGTGCCGCAGCCTCAAGCTGCAGACGCCCTCCACCGACGCGGTGGCCCGGCTGCTGGAGACCCGCGACGGCGTCGAGCCCGAGCTCGCGGCCTTCGTCGCCCGGGTCGCGCAGGGCCACGTCGGCCGGGCCCGTGCTCTCGCCCGGCACGAGTCCGCGCGCGAGCGGCGCCGTCAGATCCTGCAGATCCCCAGCCAGCTCGGCGACCTCGGGGCGTGCCTGCGCGCGGCGGCGACGCTGGTCGAGGCCTGCGCCGCCGAGGCGACCGCGGCCACCGCGGAGCTGGACACCAAGGAGCGCGCCGCGCTGGAGGAGGCGCTCGGGTTCGGGACCCGCGGGGCGCGGCCCCGGCAGGCCGCGTCGGCGATGAAGGAGCTCGACGACCAGCAGAAGGCCCGGGCCAAGCGCTACCAGCGCGACGCGCTCGACCGCGCGCTCACCGAGCTCACCGGCTTCTACCGCGACGTGCTCAGCGTGCAGACCCGCTCGGGGGCCCCGCTGGTCAACAGCGACCTCGAGCCGGCGGTCAACGTGCTGGCCCGGCGCTCCTCACCGGAGTCGACGCTGCGCCGGATCGACGCGCTGCTCGGTTGCCGGACGGCGCTGGAGGGCAACGTCGCGCCGCTGCTGGCGGTGGAGTCGACGCTGGTCGCGCTGGTGCAGGGGTAGGGGCCGCGGGAGGCGAGGTCGAGTTTTCGGCCGAACTGGAGTAGCCTGAGCAGTGGTTGCCGGAGGGGACGAACCCCCGAGCGTCCTCTCCGACAACTGAATCCGTTGAACCGTCAAGAGCCCCGTGCCACCGGCACGGGGCTCTTGCCGTGCCGGGCCCCGTCGACGCGCCGCCCGAACCGCCGTTCTGTCCGGGCGCAGCCGTTCCTCCCGCGTGCCGCGGCCCGGTTGGCTCCCGCACCCGCTGATCCGGCCCGGATCGGCGCGTCCGCCCGGTGACCCCGGGCTGCGGATCACCACGCGCTGCCGCAGCGACCGCAGTCCGACCGGCCCGTCGCGCAGGCTCACCACGACGGAATCCGTCGTCAGCGGTAAGGGGTTTCCAGAACATCGCTGGGCTATGGAGGCGGAGTTGCGTTCAGCCGACCCTGACCTTTACGGTGTACCCGGTTCGTGACCTCCCCGTGATCTGACGGTGCCGGAAGCGTGATCAAGAGCAAGGCCGACCGGCGCTCAGGGTGCTGGTCGGAACGCGGTCCGTAACGCCGAGCTTCGCTGGGCGGACCCTCGCCGGGACAGTCCCGGGCGCAGCGGAGGTGGAGGAACCACTCGGGAGCCCGTCCGCGGGAACCCTGGGGTGAAGCGCTCGAACCGTCGGTTCGGCGAGCGCCGGGC
>CADCTH010000023.1 GCA_902805495.1 uncultured Actinomycetospora sp. | reverse complement strand
GCGGGCGGGGACGCGGCCCGCGCCCCCAGAACGGCGGCCGGCACGCCTCCAGCCAGCCCTCCCCCTCGCGGGCGACGAGGTCCCACAGGGCCGCGACGTCGGCGCACCCCTGCTCGCGGGCGAACCACGCCGGCAGGCCGAAGGAGAAGTCGAGGCCGGCGACGAGGGGTCCCGCGGCGGCACGTGCGAGCAGGAGCTCGACCACGCCCTCGCGGTCCAGCCCGCCCCGCACCCCGAGCAGCCGCCCGGGTGCCGCGCTCGCGACGCGGATGCGCCGCTGGGCGGCGCGCCGGTCGCCCGACCAGTCCACCGCGAGGACCTCCACGCACCCCTCCTCGTCCGGCGAGGTCGGGTCCTCGTCGACCGTTCGTCGCAGCGATGACTGCGCCGACGGTCGTTCCCCGACAACTGACGGGCACGGCGCGCCCCGACGAGGGCTCAGCCTGGCGGACTCAGCCGACGAGCACCTGGTCGGCGGCGGTGGCGGCGGTGACCGCGGGCAGGCGGAGCCGCACGGCCGTGCCGACGCCGGGTCGGGTGTCGACGTGGACGTCGCACTGCGAGCCGAACGCGGCGCGCAGCCGGCGCGAGACCTCGGCGATGCCGCCGTGGCGCTGGTCGACCCGGGACGCGGCCCGCGTGGCGTCGGGGCCCATGCCCGCGCCGTCGTCCGACACCGTGATGACGCAGTCGGGCCCGGAGCCCGCGGCGAACACGCTGACCGCGCCGCCCCCGGGCACCGGCTCGATGCCGTGGCGCACCGCGTTCTCCACCAGCGGCGCCACCACGAACGGCGGGACGAGGACGTGGCGCACCTCCGGGGCCACCGCGACCTCGGCGCGCAGCCGGGCACCGAACCGGGCCTGCTCGAGGGTGAGGTAGCGCTCGGCGTTGTGCAGCTCGTCGCCGATCGTGGTCATCTCCCCGCCGGAGCGGAACGAGTAGCGCGTGAAGTCGGCGAACTCGGTGAGCAGCTCGCGGGCCCGCGACGGGTCGGTGCGCACGTAGGACGCGATCGCGGTGAGCGTGTTGTGCACGAAGTGGGCCGAGAACCGCGAGCGCAGCGCCGACTCGACGTCCGCCGCCGTCGGCGCGGCGACGAGTTCGTTGCCCGCCCGGCGGATCGGGGCGCCGGGCGCCTCCGGGCCGTCAGTGGTCTCGAGGTCGTCGAGCTCGAGGTCGGTGTCGACCACGGGGGCGGCCAGCACGGGCGCGGCCACCGTCGCCGGGTGCGACGGGCGCAGGCCCTGCCAGGTGGGGCGCTCGAGCAGGCCCGTCGCGGTCCAGCGGCGGTGCTCCACCTGCCCCACGAGGCGCGGCGCGAGCCAGTGGACGCCGCCACCGGCCTCGTCGGGCAGGGCCTCGGCGAACGGGCTGTCCGGGCGCTCGAGCACGTCGAGCACCCCGTGGAGCTCGCGGCGCGCCGCGGCCGTGATGCCGGTGACGACCCGCCCGGAGTAGCGCAGCCCGGCCTCGCCCGGCACGCCCACCAGCAGCGCGCCCACCACGTCGGGGCGTCCGCGCGCCGGGACCCAGCCGCCGACGACGACCTCCTGGCTGCGGCGCACCGGCGTCTCGATCCAGCTGCGCGAGCGGCGCCCGACCTGGTAGGTGGACTCGAGGCGCTTGGCGACGATGCCGTCGAGCCCGTAGCGCCGGGCCGTCTCGATCACCGCGTCGGCGTCGACACCGGCGAAGTAGGGCGGGATGACCACCTTGCTGCCGGAGAAGTCGAGCTCGCCGAGCAGCTCGCGGCGCTGGCGGTAGGGCAGCCGGCGCGTCGAGGCGCCCGCGACCTCGAGCACGTCGAAGACGTAGTACGACACGGGCACCCGCGCCTGAAGGATCTCCGAGGGGTGCGCGACGCGGTGGCGCCGGCGCAGCTTGCCCGCGCTGGGCCGCCCGACCCCGTCGAGCGCCACCACGACGCCGTCGAGCACCAGCCCGCTCGTGGCCGTCCACGGCGCGGCCACGCCGAGCTCGGGGAAGTGCGAGGTGACGTCGCGCCCGGCGTCGGTGACCAGGCGCAGCCCGTCCTCGCCCGTGCGCGCGAGGCAGCGCAGCCCGTCCCACAGGAACTCGAAGGCCCAGCCCGCGCCGCGCGGGAGGTCGCCGCTGCTGGCGAGCATCGGGCGGCCGGGGGACGCCTCGCCCGGGCCGGCGCCGCCGGGCAGGTCGGTGTCCCCGAGGGTCGCCACACCCGTCACCGCGCCACCTCCCCGACCCCGCTCGCCGCGCCCGCCGGCCAGGTGATCGCCGACGCCCACCACGGTAATCGCGCGGCACGACGGCGACAGTCCTCTCGCGCACGCGGCGCGCGGCGGTTGCGACCGGGGACCAGCGAGACGCGACGAACGGCGCAGTGCGGCGTGGCGCGGCGTGGCGCACCCGGACGTAGGTGGGTCAGGCCGCCAGTCCGACAGCGACGACCGTCGAGGGCCGGGCGGGCACCGGACCGTCCGGCTCGAGCGACACCGCCCACCCGCGGGGGGCGGGCGCGGCCGGCCCCGAGGTACCGCCCGCCGTCTCGACGGGGCGGGTCACGCCGTCACCCGGGTCCATGACGGCCACGGCCACCGGTGCGTTGCCCGGCAGCCCGGTGGCCCAGACCACGTAGTCGCGCACAGGGCCCGCCGGGGGCAGCGCCAGCGGCACCATCCGCAGCGGCGCCGCGGCGTCGGCCGGGTCGAGCACGACCGCGGCCGCATCGCCGCGCTCGCCGCGCAGCACG
>CADCTH010000022.1 GCA_902805495.1 uncultured Actinomycetospora sp. | reverse complement strand
GTCGGCGCGAGCGCGCGCAGCGTGCGCTCGTCGGGCCGCACCAGGACCACGTCGGCCCCGGACGCGGCGAGGGCGTCGCGCTGGCGGGTGCTCATCCGCGAGGGCAGGGCCACGAGCACCGTGCGCCCCGCCCGGGCGGTCGCGGCGTCGAGGTCGGCGACCGGGGTGACCCGCACGCCCTGGCCCTCGAGCACGCGGGCCAGCGCCATCGAGCCCTCGGGGGACGCCGCCGCGGGGTCGAGCTCGCCGGTGCGGGGCGCGGTGCCGAGCAGGGCGAGCACGAGCGCGCCCGACAGCACCAGGGCCCCGATGAGCACCGGTCCGCGCCAGCGGCGGCGGGTCGCGGGCGCCGGCGGGTCCGCAGCGAACGCGCTGTTCGCTGCTTCTACGCGCACGAAGTCCCCGTTGATCACGAACGCACGAGCCTCGTGGCCGCCACGGCGGCGTCGATCTCGCGCAGGCGGGCGTCGCCCGCCGCGCCGGCGGACCGGCCGCCGTAGACGGTCTCGTCGAACAGGTGCGCCGCCTCCCGCAGGTCGGCCGCGACGTCGGGCATGGCGCGCCCGCCCTCGCGCGCCGCGTCACCCGCCGTGCGTCCGCGCCGGGGCTCGAGGACCGTGCGCTCCTCCAGGGCCCGCACGATCGCCCGCATCCGCTCGCGGACCGCGTCGTCGTACCGACCGGCCGCCGCGTGCGCGTCGGCGAGGCGGCGGTGCTCGGCGGCGGTCAGCTCGGTCGCGCCGAGCACGGTGCCCGGCACCAACGCGGTGCGCAGCGTCGGGCCGAAGCGGCGCCGGACGACGATCACCACGACCACCAGCAGCACCACGAGCACCAGCAGCCCCCACCCGCCGCCGGGCGAGATCCCCGAGGCGGCGCGGAGCAGGTCCGCGATGCGGCGTGCGAGCCACTCCACCGCGGCCAGCACGGGGTCGGGCTCGGCCTCGCGGTACACCTGGCGGGCGAGCTCCTCGCGCGCCAGCTCGCGCGCCGGGTCAGCGCCGAGGTCGATCGGCACGGCGCCCGGGAGCCCAGCGAGCGGTGCCCCCGGCGCGCCGACGGGCGGAGGCGCCGGCACGGCTCCGAGCAGCACCGTCAGCGTCCGCCGGCCACGGACCGCTGCAGCTCGATGTCGAAGCCCTCCCGGCGCATGCGCTGGTCGACGTAGAGCAGGCCGGTGACGCCCGACTGGAACGGGGTGGTGAGCGTGGTCGCGATGATGCTGCCGATCGCCACCACGAGCAGCACCGGCAGGGTCGTCGCCGTCGGGGCCCCGCCGCTGCCCGACGCGACGCCGAGCGCGCCGCCGATCGCCTGGAACGGCAGCGTGATCACCACCGCGACGGCCAGGGCGATCAGCCCGCCGAGCAGCTGGATGCCGAGCACGGGCCAGAAGCGGCCGGTGACCAGCGACCACGAGCGTCGCAGCGACTCGACGACCCCGACGCCCTCGAGGACGTAGGCCGGCGGCGCGAGCAGGAGCATCACGTTGATCCAGACGAGCACCACGACGGCCGCGAGGAAGCCGATGACCATCACGACGGCACCGGTGGCCGTGTCGAGGGCGAGGAGCAGCCCCCCGGGGATCAGGGCGACCGCGAGGATCCCGATGTTGATCAGCGCCACGAGCACCACGACGCCGAGCACCCCCGCCACCCGTGGCCGCGCGGCGCGCCAGACCTCGCCCGGCTCGACCGGCGCGCCCAGCACCGAGCGGCTGATCACCACCATGAGCACGCCCGTGAGCACCGCGGCCGCGACGACGGTGACCACGACGCCCAGGAGTCCCGCCACCCCGATGCCCGCGAGGAGCCCCGTGGCCTGCGCCAGGTCGCCCGAACCGCCGATGTCCGTGGCCGAGGTCGCGAACAGCAGCTGGAGCACCACCTGCACGACCTGGCTGATCACCGCGACCACCGCCGACGCCCCGAGCACGACGCGCGGGTGCGCCCGGATGTACTGCAGCGCGCCGTCGAGGATCTCGCCCAGGCCCAGCGGGCGCAGCGGGACCACCCCGGGCTTCGGGGCCGGCGCGGGGATGCCGCCGGGCCGGCCGTAGCCGCCCTGGCCGTAGCCGCCCGGCCCGGGCTGCCCGTACCCGGGCTGCTGGCCGTACTGAGGCTGGCCATGGCCCTGCCCGTAGCCCGGCTGCTGGCTATAGCTCGGCGGCTGGCCATAGCTCGGCGGCTGGCCATGGCTCGGCGGCTGGCCATAGCTCGGCTGCTGGCCTTGGCCCTGCCCGTACCCGGGCTGCTGCCCGAACCCGGACTGCTGGTCGTAGCCCTGGGTGCCCTGGCCGGACTGCGGCCCGAACCCCGACTGCTGGTCGTAGGTTGGCTGCTGCCCGTACCCGCCCTGCCCGTAGCTCGACGCACCGGCACCCGGCCCGCTCTGCGCCGTCCCCGGATCCCAGGCCGGGACGTCCGCCGCCGGGGTGCCCTGCGGTGGGGTCGGCTCCGCGGCGCGGGCCTCCGACGGCTCGTCGTGGGGGTCGGACGACGGACCACTCACCGCACACGCTCCCTGTTCCGCGTGGCTCCCCCCGCACCGGGGAGAGGACGCCGCGATCGTGCCACGGACGCCCGACGGGCACGCGGGTCCGCGGCGGCGCGCCGGGGCACCGGTGGGCTCGGGCGGGCGCCCCGTGGGCGTCTGCCACGATCCCCGCGTGGCCCTGCACTCCGCGCTGTGGCGCCGGCTCGACATCTCCGACGGCCTGGCCCACGGCGCCCTCTCGGACTTCACCCCCGACGCCGACCACCCGGACGGGGCACACCTGCTCGACGGCGCCGCCGTGACCCGCGACCAGGCGGGCGCCTGGTCGCTGCGGTTCTCGGTGATCGCCGACCGCGCGTGGCTGACGCGAACCGTGTTCGTCGAGGTGCTCGCCGACGACGGCCTGGAGCGGGTCACGCTCTCGGTCGACGGCCTCGGCGAGTGGAGCCTCGACGGCCGTCCGTGGCCCGAGCTCCGCGGGTGCACCGACGTCGACCTGTCCGCGACGCCGCTTACCAACGCGCTGCCCGTCAACCGCCTGGGCCTCCCGGTCGGCGGCGAGGCGTCGGTCGACGTGGCGTGGCTGGACGTGCCGTCGCTCGCGGTGCACCGCGTGCGGCAGGTCTACCGCCGCGGCCCCGACGACGCCCGCGGCCTCGCGACCTACACCTACGCCGACCCGACCTACGGCGAGTTCGGCATCACCGTCGACCGTGCGGGACTCGTCGTCGCCCATCAGGGACTGTTCACCCGGGTCGCCTAGGTACCCTCGGCACCGACCGGCCCCGATGCCCGTGGTGGAGGCGAGCCGTCCCGTGCCCTCGCCCCTGCGCCCCGGCCGCGCCCGCTGGTACCTCCTGGCGGGCCTGCTGCTGGCGGCCGTGGTCGTCGCCTTCGTGGTGCCGTTGCCGACGCCGCTGGAGCTGCGCGACAGGGTCGAGGGCCTCGGGACGTGGGCGCCGGTGGCGTTCCTGCTGGTCCACGCGCTGGTGACCACGACGCCCCTGCCCCGCACGGTGTTCTCGCTGTCGGCGGGCGTGATGTTCGGGCCCTGGCTGGGGCTCGCGCTGTGCGTCGTGGCCAGCACGCTCTCCGCGGCCGCCGCCTTCGCGATCGCGCGGCGCCTCGGCGGGCGGGCGATCGACCGGCTCGGGCCCGGACGCGTGCGCGCGGCCGAGGCCCGCCTCTCGTCACGGGGCCTGCTGTCGGTGACGTCGGCGCGGCTCGTACCGGCGATCCCGTTCGCGCCGCTCAACTACACCTTCGGCGTCACGAGCGTGCGCTGGCGCCACTACCTCGTGGGCACCGCCATCGGCCTGGTGCCCGGCACCGCGGCCGTCGTGCTGCTCGGCGACGCCGCCACCGGGTCGCTCTCGCCGGCCTCGCTCGCCGTGTTCGGCGTCAGCGGGGCGATCGGGATCGTCGGGGTGCTGCTGTGCGCCCGCGGGCCGCGACCCGGGACGGAGGAGCCGGCTGAGCCGGACTAGCTGCCGGGCGGCGGAGCCGGGGCGTTCGTCGGCTCGGGCTCCGTGGGGCTCGGGCTGACCGGACCCTCGGTGCGCACGGGGCCCTCGGCGGGACGCGGCGCCTCGGACGGGGCGACCGGCGCGACCGGGTCGGGCGTGATGACGCCGGGCTGCGGCGCCGGCCCGGGGGGCGGGAAGCCGTTGGTCGAGTACTGGTTCGGGTTCGTGGGCGACCCGGGCGC
>CADCTH010000021.1 GCA_902805495.1 uncultured Actinomycetospora sp. | reverse complement strand
GCCTGCGCGCCGGCGACACCACCGTCGCCGCCGTCGCGACCTCGCTCGGCTACCGCTCCGAGGCGGCGTTCAGCCGTGCCTTTAGCCGCGTCGTGGGGACGCCGCCGGGGGCCGTGCGCGCCCGTCCCCGCGACGAGGAGGACGTGCTCGTCGGGGCGTGATCCGCCGGCAGGGCGGCCGGCGCCTGGCCGCCGCCGGCAACGGTGACCCCTACGTCGCCGCCATCGGGCCGATCGCCGTCACGTGCACCGCCGCCGCGCCCAGCTCGTCGGAGGAGTCGAGGTCGACGTCGGCGCTGATGGCCCAGTCGTGGTCGCCCTCGGGGTCGTCGAGCACCTGGCGGACGTGCCAGGTGCGCCCGTCCACGGTGACCCGGAAGAACGCCGGGCCGCGGGCGTCCGGGCCGGCGCCGAGGGTGGGGTACTCGGCGAAGTAGGCCTCCATAGCGGCCGCCCAGGCCTCGGTGTCCGGGCCGTCGTCGGCCAGGGCGGCGAGGTCCGCGGGGGAGCGGCGGGCGAAGAGCTCGACGCGGCGGAACATCTCGTTGCGCACCAGCACGCGGAAGGCGCGCTCGTTGCGCGTGACCGGCGGCGGGCCCTGGTCGACCGGGCGGGCGTCCGTGCCCGCGGCGTCCAACTCGGTCGGGTTCGCCAGGTTCTCCCACTCGTCGAGCAGCGACGAGTCGGTCTGGCGCACGAGCTCGCCGAGCCAGGCGACGAGGTCGTCGAGGTCCTCGGTGCGGGCGCCCTCGGGCACGGTCTGGCGCAGCGCCCGGTAGGCGTCGGTGAGGTAGCGCAGCACGAGGCCCTCGGAGCGGGCGATGCCGTAGTACGAGACGTACTCGGTGAACGTCATCGCGCGCTCGTAGAGGTCGCGGACCACGGCCTTCGGGGCGAGCTCGTGGTCGGCCACCCACGGGTGGCCCGCGCGGTAGGACTCGTAGGCCGCGCCGAGGAGCTCGGCGAGCGGCTTGGGCCAGGTCACGTCCTCGAGGAGCTCCATGCGCTCCTCGTACTCGATGCCCTCGGCCTTCATCGCCTGCACGGCCTCGCCCCGGGCCTTGTGCTCCTGCGCGCGCAGCACCTGCTTGGGGTCGTCGAGCGTCGCCTCGACCACCGACAGGACGTCGAGGGCGTAGGTCGGCGACTCCTTGTCGACCAGGTCGAACGCCGCGAGCGCGAACGGCGAGAGCGGCTGGTTGAGGGCGAAGTCGACCTGGAGGTCGTCGACGAGGCGCACGTCGGGGCATCGCTGGTCGGGGTCGAGCTCCGCTTCGCTCCGTCTCCCGGCCGGGGGATCGACGCGCTCGACGACGTCGGCCTCGAGCAGCCCGCGGTAGAGCGCGATGGCGCGCAGGATCAGCTTGCGCTGGGTCGGGCGGTCGGCGTGGTTGTCCTCGAGCAGGTGGCGCATCGCGGCGAAGAAGGGCTGTTCGCGCTGGGCGACCTGCAGCAGCATCGCCGTCGACACCCGGAACTGGCTGGTCAGCGCCTCGGGCTGGGCCTCGACGAGGCGCTCGAGCGTCTTCTCCGACCACGACACGAAGCCCTCGGGCGGCTTGGTGCGCACCACCCGGCGCTGCTTCTTGACGTCGTCGCCCGCCTTCGCGAGGCGCTTGGCGTTCTCCACCTCGTGCTCGGGGGCCTGCGCGACCACGTAGCCCGCGGTGTCGTGGCCGGCGCGCCCCGCCCGGCCCGCGACCTGGTGGAACTCGCGGGCGCGCAGGTGGCGCACGCGCTGGCCGTCGAACTTGGTCAGCGCGGTGAACAGCACCGTGCGGATCGGGACGTTGATGCCGACCCCGAGCGTGTCGGTGCCGCAGATGAGCTTGAGCAGGCCCGCCTGGGCGAGCGTCTCCACGAGCCGGCGGTACTTGGGCAGCATCCCCGCGTGGTGCACGCCGATGCCGTGGCGCACCAGCCGCGACAGCGTCCGGCCGAACCCCGCGCTGAAGCGGAACGCGCCGATGAGCTCGGCGATCTGCTCCTTCTCGGCCTTGCTGCTCACGTTGAGGCTCATCAGCGCCTGCGCCTGCTCGATGGCGGCGGCCTGCGTGGTGTGCACGACGTAGACGGGCGCCTGCTGGCCGGCGAGCAGCTCGGTGATCGTCTCGTGCAGCGGCGTGCGGGCGTAGCGGAACGACAGCGGGACGGGCCGCTCGGTGTGCGCGACGACCGCGGTCTCGCGCCCGGTGCGCCGGGTCAGGTCCTCGGCGAAGAACGAGACGTCGCCGAGCGTCGCGGACATGAGCAGGAACTGCGCCTGCGGCAGCTCGAGCAGCGGCACCTGCCACGCCCAGCCGCGCTCGGGGTCGGCGTAGAAGTGGAACTCGTCCATGACGACCTGGCCGACGTTCGCGCTCGCCCCCTCGCGCAAGGCCCAGTTGGCCAGCACCTCCGCGGTGCAGCAGATGACCGGCGCCTCGGGGTTCACGGCGGCGTCGCCGGTGAGCATGCCGACCTGCTCGTAGCCGAGCTGGGCGCCCAGGGCGAAGAACTTCTCCGAGACCAGCGCCTTGATCGGCGCCGTGTACACGGTGCGCCGGCCCGCCGAGAGCGCGGCGACGTGGGCCCCGAGGGCGACCAGCGACTTCCCCGACCCCGTCGGCGTCGAGAGGATGACGTTCGAGCCCGAGACCAGCTCGATGAGCGCCTCGGACTGCGCGGGGTAGAGCTCCAGGCCCCGCTCGGCGGACCACTCCGCGAACCCCTCGTAGAGCTCGTCGGCGTCGGCGCCCGGACGGGCGAGCAGGGCGGTGGAGGTGGTCATCCCCACCATTGTCCCGCGTCCGCGCGCCGCAGCGCTGACGCCCGGTCCGTGCTCCGGGCGGGCTACGATCCGTCACCGCACGACAGGGTCGCTGCGCTGATCCGGCGAAGGGGAGGGACCGCGTGACGCCCGTCGGCCGACGCGCCGCCACCAAGGCCCGCACCCGGGAGGCGCTGCTCGTCGCCGCGCGCCGGGTGTTCGCCGAGCGCGGCTACGGCCCGGCGTCGGTGGAGGAGATCGCCCGCACCGCCGGGGTGTCGGTGGGCTCGGTCTACGTGCACTTCGCCAGCAAGGAAGCGCTGTTCACCGAGCTCGTCGAGGACCAGACGTCGGCCGCCGTCGACCACAAGTCGGCGCTGGTGGGCGGCGACCCGCAGGAGACCTTCGCCGCGCTCGACCGCCTCGTCACCGACGTGGCCGACTCGCGCGAGGACGCCCTGCTCGACGCCGAGGTGTGGCTCTACGCGGTGCGCCACCACGAGTTCGCCGGCCGGCTCGCCGAGCACGAGGTGCGGCTGGCCCGGCTCGCGACCGACGAGCTCGCCCGTTCCTGGGACGAGGTCGACCCCGCCGTGCGCGCGGCCGTGCGCGACGACGAGGTCGTCATCGCCGCCGCGGCGCTCTACCACGGGCTGATCCGCCTGCGGCGCGTCCTCGGCGGGGACGCGGTGTCCGGAGACCTCTACAGCCGCGCGCTGAGCCTGCTCCTGCACCTGCCCCCGGAGGGCGGCGGGCCTCCCGTCGAGCACGGGGAACGCCCGGACGACGGCGCAGGAGACCGCACGGTGTGACGGTCAGCCCCGGCTCGGCAGCACCGCCCGCAGCACCGGCAGGAACGCGGCGGGGTCGCCGGCGAAGCCGACGTGGTCGCCGGGGAACAGCACCGGCGCGACGCCGAGCCCGTCCGCGAGCGCCCGGGACGCCCGGTCGCAGAGCTGGCCGGCGGAGTCCTCGCCGATGCCCACCACGATCCGCGCCGGCCCGGCGCGCAGGGCGGCGAGGTCCGGCCGGAAGTGCGTCGTCGGGCGCAGGAGCCGCCCGTTCTGGTAGTCGCCGTCGGCCCGGGCCGCCGCGTCGGGCTCGGCCCCGAACACGGCCGCGACGACCTCCTCGGGCATCGCGATGTCCGCGTTGGCCAGGAACGCCCGCCACGAGCCGAGGTGGTCGCCGGCGAACCAACGCTCGATCACGACGTCCTCGCCGGCGTGGCGCTCGGCGCGGTCGGCGAGGTGCTCGACCAGCGGGGGCTCGTGGGCGACGACGGTGTCCACCAGGTCGGGGTGCTCCTGGGCGACCGCGAGCGCCGTGACCGCACCGCCGCTCGAACCGAGGAGCGTCGCCGGCCCGAGCGCGCCGCCGGCGTCGACGTGGCGCACGAGCCGGGCGACGTCGTCGGCCCGCGTCGACAGCGTCGGGGACACGTCGCGGTCGTCCACCGGGCTGCGCCCTATGCCGCGCGGGTCGGCGGTGAGCACGGTGTGGTCGACGGCGAGGAGGTCGGCCAGGCCGGCGAACGCGTCGGCGCCCATCGGCGTCCCGAACAGGACGACGAGCGGCCCGCGCCCGCGGACCTCGTGGTGCAGGCGGGCCCCGGGGACGGCGAGCGTGCCGGTGGTGACGGTGCGGGCGGAGACGTCGGTCATCGGGGTCCTCCGGGACGGGCGGGTGGCGGGGTCACCGGGTGGGACGGCGCGACGGCCCCCGACTCATCGCACGGATCGATCCGATCATCGAGGGGTACAGGTGCCCATGCCTGCCTCCCGCTCCCGCGACCTGACGTGGATCCCCCGCCTGCTCGGCGTGGCCACCGCCGGGTACAGCGTGGCGATCATCGCCCGCCCCGGACTGTTCACGAAACCCACCGCCCTGCAGGCCGAGGGAGCGCCGCTGCCCACGGCCACCGCGATCGGGGTGCGCGCCCTCGGCGGGCGTGACCTCGCCTCCGGTCTCGCCATGGCGTTCGCCCCGTCGGGGAAGGCGCTGCGCACCGCGATCGCCGTGCGCGTCGGCGCGGACCTCGTCGACCTCGTGGTGCTGGGGACGTCGCTGCCGGACGCGACGGCCCGGAGCAAGGCGGCCGGCGTGGCCGCGGCGTGGGGGACGCTGTGCGGGCTGAGCTACCTCGTCGCCGGCGACTGATCGGCCGGCACCTCGCTGAGCCGCAGGTGGTAGACGCCGGCGGCGGCGGTGAGCGGGTGCAGGTCGTAGACGTGGACGACCTTCGGGCCGTCGTGGAGGTGGGTGTGGGTGACCACCGGCAGGGGCGCGCCGTGTCGCGCCTCGCGCACCTCGACCCGGCCGTCCAGCGGGCCGCCGACGTAGAGCAGGACGGCGTCCTCGGCGGTCGGCCCCGTGGGGGTGACGGACATGAGGACCTCCTCGGACGACTCGCGGTGTGGACGGTTCGGTCGCGGCCCGGTGGGGGCCGCGTCCAGCGTAGGGACGCTCCCGCCCGCGCGCTGCCCTCCTGCCGCGTCACTTTCCGGAGCGCCCCGTGACCGCCGGTGACGGCATCCGCGACTGGACGGCGCCCGGGCAGCCCCCGTTGGTCCCGGAGATCACCCTCCTGCTGGCCGACGACATCCACCGCGCGTGGTCGGCGCTCGACGAGGAGGCGCCGCCGTTCTGGGCGTTCGCCTGGGTGGGTGGCCAGGCGCTGGCCCGCCACGTCCTCGACCACCCGGACCTCGTCCGCGGCCGCCGGGTGCTCGACCTCGCGACAGGCTCCGGGCTCGTGGCCATCGCCGCGGCCCTCGCCGGCGCGACGGGGGTGGTCGCGTCGGACACCGACGTCCGCGCGCAGCAGGCCGTCGGGCTCAACGCCGCGGCGAACGGTGTCGAGGTCGAGGTGGTCGGGGACGTCCTGGACGGCTCTGTCGAGCTCGACGTCGACGTCGTGCTCGCCGGCGACGTCTTCTACGAGCAGCCGATGGCCCGCCACGTCGAGCGCTTCTGCGACGAGGCGGTGGCCGCGGGCGTCGACGTGATCGTCGGCGACCCCGGGCGCGAGTACTTCCCGCGGAAGCGGTGCACCGCGCTCGGCACCTACGAGGTGACCGGCACCGCCGACCTCGAGGGCGGGGCGGTCACGCGCACCGTGGTCCACCGGTTCTCCTGAGAGCCGACCTCCTGTAGAACCGTCACGTCTGACGGTTCGGTGGTCCCCGGCGAGGAGGTCGCGGTGCGCGCGGTACAGGTCGTCCGGCTCGACGGGCCGGGCGCGCTCGAGGTCGGCGAGGTCGACGCGCCGAAGGCCGGCAACGACCAGGTGCTCATCGACGTGGAGGCCGCGGGCGTCGTCTTCCCCGACCTGCTGCTGTCCCGCGGCGAGTACCAGATGAAGCCCGAGCTGCCGTTCGTCCTCGGCAGCGAGGTCGCGGGCACGGTGCGCGAGGCGCCCGAGGGCTCCCGATTCTCCGCGGGCGACCGGGTGGCCGCCCTGCCGGTGGTCGGCGGGTTCGCCCCGACCGTCGCGTCGCCGGCCGAGACCGTGTTCCCGCTGCCCGACGCGGTGTCGTTCGACATCGGCGCCGGGCTGCCGATGAACTACCTGACCGCGCACTTCGTGCTCGAGACGCGCTCGCACCTGGCGGCGGGGGAGACCGTGCTGGTCCACGGCGCGGCGGGCGGCGTCGGCGTCGCGTGCATCCAGTTCGCGAAGGCGCGCGGGGCGACGGTGATCGCCGTCGTGTCGTCGGAGGGCAAGGGCGAGGTCGCGACGGCCGCGGGCGCCGACCACTGGGTGCCCGTCGAGGGCTTCAAGGACGCCGCCAAGGAGATCACCGGCGGTCGCGGGGTCGACGTCGTCGTCGACCCCGTCGGCGGCGACCGGTTCACCGACTCGCTGCGCAGCCTCGGTGACGACGGGCGGCTGGCCGTCGTCGGCTTCACCGCCGGCGAGATCCCCACGGTCAAGGTCAACCGGCTGCTGCTCAACAACATCGCGGTGGTCGGCGCCGGCTGGGGCGCCTACGCCTCGAAGCGTCCCGGGTTCATGCACCAGCAGTGGGACGCGATGCGCGACGACATCGCGAGCGGCCGGCTCGCGCCGCCCATCAGCGCCACCTACCCGCTGGCCGAGGCCGGCGCCGCCGTCGCGGAGCTGGCCGAGCGACGCGTCACCGGCAAGGTCGTCGTCCACCCCCGGGCCTGACGCGCCCGCCACATCATCCGGCCCGGCACCCGAGGAGGACGCGTGGAGCTCGCGCACACCCGTACCGGCACCGGCGAGCCCGTGCTGCTGCTGCACGGGATCACCCACCGGCGCCAGGGGTGGGACCACGTCGCGCCGCTGCTCGCGCAGGAGCGCGAGGTCTGGGCGGTCGACCTGCCCGACCACGGCGAGTCGCCCGACCTGCCGCCCGAGTACCGCGGCGACATCGGCCCGATCGCCGACGCGGTCGAGGCGTTCTGCGCCACCCAGGGACTCGACCGGCCCCACGTCGTCGGCAACTCGCTCGGCGGGCTCGTCGCCCTCGAGCTCGCCGCCCGCGGCACCGTGCGCTCGGCGACCGCGCTGTCGCCGGCCGGGTTCTGGTCGCCGGCGGAGCGGCTGTGGGCCCGCGGGGTGCTCGGCGGGGCGCACGCGGTGCTGGCGCTGGTCCCGTCGGCGCGCCTGCAGACGATGCTCGCCACGCCCGTGCTGCGCACCGCCCTGGTCGGCCTGCTGCTCGCGCACCCATCGCGCGTCGACGCCGAGCAGATCGCCGCTGACCTCCAGGGCCTGAGCAACCCGCGCTCGTCGTTCGCGACGATGCTGGCGAACCTCGGCAGCTGGACGATCCCCGCCCGCGCCGAGGTCCCCACCGTCATCGGGTGGGGTGCGCGCGACTTCCTGCTGCCGCGCTGGCAGTCCGGGCGGCTGCGCCGGGCGCTGCCCGACGCCGCGGTCTACGTCCTGCCCGGGTGCGGGCACGTCCCGATGGGCGACGACCCCGAGTTCGTCGCGGACCTCGTCCTCGCGGCGACGCGTCCCCGCCCGGCGGCGGCCCACGCCTGAGCGTGCCCACGCTGTACCTGGTCCGCGGCCTCCCGGCCTCGGGCAAGACCACGTGGGCGCGGGCGCTCGTCGCGTCCCGCCGGCCGGGGTCGATCCTGCGGGTCAACCGCGACGACCTGCGCCGCAGCATGGCCGACCCCGCCTACTCGGCGCCCGTCGACGCGGTGGAACGCCGGATCTCCGCGGCCGAGTGGCGCCTCGTGCGCAGCACGTTGCTCGACGGCCTCGACGTGGTCGTCGACGCCGCCGACCTGCGCGCCGGCGTCGCGCGGCGCTGGCTCGCGCTCGCCGAGGCCTGCGGGGCGACGTGGCACGTCGAGGACGTCGTCGCCGACCTCGAGGAGTGCGTGCGCCGCGACGCCGCCCGCACCGGCCCGGAGCGCGTGGGGGAGGAGACGCTGCGCGACCTGCACGCACGCTTCCTCGACCCCGAGACGGGGCGCCCGGCGCCGCTGGCCCCGCCGCCGCGACTGGGGTCGGCGGGCGGCGCGCCGTACCGCCCGGTGCCCGGGACACCGCCGGCGGTGCTGGTCGTGGTCGTGGGCGTGCTCGCCGCGCGCGAGCCTCCCGGCCCGGAGGACGTCCCCGTCCCCGCCGCCGTCTCGGTGCTCACCGCGCTCGCGGCCACCGG
>CADCTH010000020.1 GCA_902805495.1 uncultured Actinomycetospora sp. | reverse complement strand
GCAGCCCCGCCTGGAGCATGTCGTTCACCGCGGCCCGAGCCGGATCGACTACTTCACCGCTGTCCCGGTCCACAGTCATGGTCATCTTGTACTCCGTCCCCGTCAGAGGCGATCTTGTACACAGGCCATCTGACAGGCCCACACGTAGTGAAAGCGGCGCTCCATCCCGCCGAGCACCACCGAGAGGTGGCGGTCGAACAAGGCCAGCGAGCCCTCAGCGGGCTGAACCCTGGACGGCAGGCTGCAGTAATCAAGAATCTGGTTCAACGAGTGTCCCCTCGGGTCGGTGCCGCCTCAGCGTCACCAGCGAGTGAGGATAAGACAAGCGATGCTTTGGCGGCCTGAGCATCACGTATCCGAGGGCTCGGCTACGATCTCGGGTGTGCGAGCTCCTCTGCCTCCCCTACCCGGACTGCAGGCCTTCGAGGCCGCGGCCCGGACCGGAAGTCTCGCCGCGGCCGCGGAGGAGCTGCACCTCTCACCGGCCGCGGTCAGTCAGCGCGTCCGGTCGCTGGAGACCTCGTTGGGGATCGCGCTGTTCGACCGCGGCGCGCGCAGCGTGACGCTCACCGAGATGGGCCAGGCGTACCTGCCCTCGGTGCGTGCCGCCTTCGACGAACTCGCCGTCTCGACCAGCGGCCTGTTCGCACCAGCACGACGCGACCAGCTCACGGTGCGGGCCCCGATCTCCTACGTCACGACCTGGCTCGCCCCCCGCCTCCAGGACTTCGGGGACCTCCACCCGCACATCGACCTACGCGTGATCACCGCCATCTGGGCCGACATCCACGTCATCGGCGACGTCGACATCGACATCCGCCAGGGCACCGGAATCTGGGCCGACAGCCACGCCGAGCTCCTGCACACCGACGCTGCAGCACTCGTCCACGGCCCCGAGCACGACCGCCGGCACGGCCCGATCCGTTCGGTCACCGATCTCGCCGAACGCCCGCGCGTACAGGTCCTGGGCTTCGACGACCTCTGGCAACAGCTGTGGAACACCCACGATCTCGTGGCCACCGGCCGGACCATCACCGTCGACACCGCGACCTCCGCAGTCGAACTCGCCGCCCACGGTGAACCCGTCGCGTTACTGCCCGAGCGCTTCGCCCGCCCCGCCCTGCGCACCGGCCAGATCCGGGCCGCGCTGCCCCACACCATCCCCATGCGCCACGGCCACTACCTCGTCCGACCCGACAACGACCCGACCCCAGGACCACAAGCACAAGTCTTCCTGCGCTGGCTCCGGGAACAGGACGCGACCGACCCACCCGAAATCGCACCAACACCGTGAACGTGGAGATCAGACAGGACGCAATCGTATTTTGCCTAGCCGGCTAAGAACGATCCGCCTTCGCCGCAGCGGATAGCAAAGGTCGTGGAAGATCCCCGATAATCACACGCTTCGGGCACGAGAATGGCAGACGCGGAAGCGGACCAGAGCCTGCACCCATGAACCGACCGTTAGGTCACCGATCCGCCCCGGATGCGATGCATGATTGCCCCGGTTTGGCAGAAGTCGGCTCACGAATTACCCGCGGTAACCTCGAACCCACAACCAACGGATTAGAAGATCGCAGTAGTCCGGGTACTACGTCCTCTGCCAGCAACAACGGCATCAGCCTCGGCCTCACTGGCCGCACCACGGACCATCGCTAGCCGCTAGTTCGCACCATGACCCGCACCACGGGCTACGAAGCTCGACCCTGTGGGAGCTCGCTGTTGTCGTTGAGCGCCCAGGGCACGAGGTAGAACGCCGGGGCCGTGATTGACGTCCCGCACACCGGACAGCGACGCCGCTCGCGGCGTCCGTCGTCGACCAGCTCGCCGGGCGGGAAGCGCCGGATCCGGCCGCGGCACCTGGGTTCGGGACAGACCAGGTCCTGGTGCCACACCAGGTGCTGACCCGCGCGCGATGCGGCTCCGCCGCCACGCCTGCCGGGCCGCTCGTCGTGTTCCACGAAGAGCCATTGTCGCTGGCTTGGGAGGGGGCGTGACGCTCGTTCTTCGCAACTACTTCCCTCATCGCCTACCGGGGTTCGCCGCGTGGTCAGTCGTCGGTGATCGCGCAGCGTTCGGGATCCAGGCGCATCGCGGGCACGCGCGGATGGGCGTGGTCGCCGCCGGCCTCGCGGGCCATCAGAGCGCCGATGTCCACGTGTTCGGCCAGGGCGAGCAGGCCGTGGGTGGTGGCGCCGGGGTGGACGCCGACGCCGACCGAGCGCAGGACGCTGGCGACCGCATCGAGGTTGGCGGACAGGTCGGCGGCCAGCGTCTGGTACTCGGTGCTGGTCAGGTCGGCGTCGGTGGTGCCGTCGCGGCGGACGCTGAGCGCCCGGGTCGCTTCACGGAGAGCGGTGTGGGCGCTGGTGTGGGTGTCCGAGGTGCGCATGGGCTGTTCCCCTCGCGATGGTGGTCGCGTGCTGGGTCGAGCCCCGCCGTGGTGGAGGCCGCCGCCATTGTGCCTCCGCCCGGACTGTGCGGACGCATGGTGTCGGCCGGATGTCGGGCCCCGCGACACTCGCGGCGGCCGCACCGGGGCTGATCGTCCCGGTTGTCGGGCCGAAACGGGGCCGCCTGCCGCCGGTCGGGCGGCACCCCACCGGGACGTGTTGCCCGGCCGAACACCAGGGCAGGGCCCGCGCCACTGACGGAGAGACCCGGGCCTGTCAAGTTGTCTGTGTAAGTCGATCTATGGGTCGGTCAGTTGAGGTAGGGGTCGATGCGGTCGGGGTAGGCCAGGGCGAGGGCGCCGAGGGCTTGTTTCCAGCCTTGGACGACGCCGCCCTCGACGAGCT
>CADCTH010000019.1 GCA_902805495.1 uncultured Actinomycetospora sp. | reverse complement strand
GCACGTCCGCACGGACTTCGCCGCGCGGCGCACCGGCTGACCCGGGTCCCGCCCGGTCCGGCTCCTCGCGGTGGGGCCGGGCGGGACCTCAGCCCCGGGTGCCCGGGAACTGGCCCGGCGCGGCGTGCCCGTTCGTCCCGCCGCCCGCCGGCGGCGCCTGCCGCAGCTGCTCGGCCTGGCCCTTGTCGATCCCCTGCTGGAAGCCGCACGCCGTGCACTGGGTGGCGTACCGCGTCCGGACCGGGAAGAGCGGGACGAAGAACAGCGTGAACTTCGTGACCGTCTTCAGCACGGCGTTCGCGGCCGTGCGCCGGCAGTTCGCGCAGGTCAGCACCACCATCGCCAGCTGCGCCACGGTCCGGCGGGTCCCGAAGACGAAGAACATGTCCTCTGCCTACCCGGTGGCCGCTCAGCTCACCGGCGCGGGCTCGGCGGCGATCCGGTCGACGACCGGTTGCAGGTCCGACGCGAGCACCGCGGTGAGGAACACGGCGGCCACGCGGTGGGACCGGTCGAGCACGATCGTCGACGGCACCGCGTTGCGCGGGTAGCCGCGCAGGGCGAGCAACGAGCGTCCCGGCGGGTCGTAGATCGAGGGGTAGACGACGCCCCGGTCGCGGACGAAGTCGGCCGCGGCGTCGCGCTGGTCGCGCACGTCGATGCCGAGGAACCGCACGCCCCGGGGCGCGGACGCCGCGGCGACCTGGTCGAGCGCGTCGGCCTCGGCGCGGCATGGCCCGCACCACGAGCCCCAGACGTTGAGGACCACGACCTGGCCGGGGACGTCCTGGCTCGACAGCGGCCGGCCCGGCTCGAGCAGGCTCTCCCCCGTCACGGCGGGCAGCACGCCGCGGGCCTCGGGCGGGTCGTAGACGACGGTCGTGCGCCCGCCCGTGCCCCCGAACTCGAACGTCCCCTCCGACGGCCCCGACGAGCACCCCGCGACGAGCAGGAGCCCGGCGAGCGCGAGCAGCACGGCCCGCACGGTCACGCCCCCGTCGACGCCGGGTCGCTCGCGCCGCCGGGCTCGGCGTAGGCGATGTCGACGAGGCTCTCGTCGTCGAACACGAAGCTCGTCACCGAGCCCAGCGAGCACTGCCGCTTGCGCGGGTCGTGCCACAGCCGCTCGCCGGCGAGGAAGCGGCGCAGCGTCCAGATCGGCAGCTGGTGCGAGACGCACACCGCCTCGTGGCCCGCGGCGAGCGCCCGCGCCCGGTGGGCCGCGCCCAGCATCCGGTGCGCGATCTCGAGGTACGGCTCGCCCCACGACGGCCGGAACGGGTTGCGCAGCAGCGGCCAGTACTCCGGGTTGCGCAGCGCCCCGTCGCCGACCGACACGTGCTTGCCCTCGAACGCGTTGCCGGCCTCGATGAGCCGGTCCTCGGTCACCGGCTCGAGGCCCAGCGTCGTGGCGATCGGCTCCGCGGTCTCCTGCGCGCGATGCATCGGCGACACGAGCAGGGCGGTGACGTCGGCACCGGCGAGGTGCTTCGCCGCCCGGTCCGCCTGGGAGCGTCCCTCGTCCGAGAGCCCGAACCCGGGCAGGCGGCCGTAGAGGACCTTGTCCGGGTTGTGCACCTCGCCGTGGCGCACGAGGTGGACGGTGGTGCGCAGCGGTCGGGTCGAGCTCCGCTCCGCTTCGTCTCCCATCGGGCTCACGCCTGCTCCGGCGCCGTCGCCGCGGCCGCTGCCCGCGCCGCCGCGGGCAGCGCGTCGGCGATCACCGAGAACGCGTCGTCGTCGAGCGCGGCGGAGATGAAGCACGCCTCGAACACGCTGGGCGGCATGTAGACGCCGCGGTCGAGCAGGGCGTGGAAGAACGCCGGGAAGCGCCAGGTCTCGGCGGCCTTCATGTCGGCGTAGTCGCGCCCGACCCCCTCGGCGAAGCGGATCGAGACCAGGGAGCCGGCCCGCTGGATCGTGTGCACGACCCCCGCCTCGGTGAGGGCGTCGGCGAACAGCCCGTGCAGCCGGTCGGCGTGACCGTCCAGCGCCGCGTACACCTC
The DNA here is from genome assembly GCA_902805495.1 of uncultured Actinomycetospora sp. Taxonomy (GTDB): domain Bacteria; phylum Actinomycetota; class Actinomycetes; order Mycobacteriales; family Pseudonocardiaceae; genus Actinomycetospora. The sequence continues at coordinate 7,065 of CADCTH010000019.1, read as the reverse complement.
GGGCGTCGCGTGCCGCAGGGTGGTGAGCCCCGCCGCGACCGCGACGGGGTTCCCGGCCAGCGTGCCCGCCTGGTAGACGGGCCCGGCGGGCGCGAGGTGGCCCATGACGTCGGCCCGGCCGCCGAAGGCCGCCGCGGGCAGACCGCCGGACATCACCTTGCCGAAGCAGTAGAGGTCGCCGGCGACGCCCTCGAGGCCGTACCAGCCGGCGGACGAGACGCGGAATCCCGTCATCACCTCGTCGATCACCAGCAGCGCGCCGTGGGCCTGGCAGAGCCGCTTGAGCCCGGCGTTGAACCCATCGTCGGGGGCGACCGCGCCCATGTTGCCGGCGGCCGCCTCGGTGATCACGCAGGCGATCTCCTGGCCGCGCTCGGCGAACGCGGCGGCGACGGCGTCGAGGTCGTTGTAGGGCAGGACGACCGTGTCGCCGGCCTGGGCGCCGGTGATGCCCGGGCTCGACGGCAGCCCGAAGGTGGCGACGCCCGAGCCCGCCTCGGCGAGCAGCGCGTCGACGTGCCCGTGGTAGCAGCCGGCGAACTTGACGACCACGCTGCGCCCGGTGAACCCGCGCGCGAGGCGGATCGCGCTCATCGTGGCCTCGGTGCCGGAGTTGACCAGGCGCACCTGCTCGACCGGCTCGACGCGGCGCACGATCTCCTCGGCGAGGTCGATCTCGCCCGCGGTCGGCGTGCCGAACGACAGGCCGGCCGAGGCCGCCTGCTGCACGGCCTCGACCACCGCGGGGTGCGCGTGCCCGAGGATCATCGGCCCCCAGGAGCTGACCAGGTCGACGTACCGGTCGCCGTCCGCGTCGGTGAGCCACGGGCCCTGCCCCGACACCATGAACCGCGGGGTGCCGCCGACCGACCGGAAGGCGCGCACCGGGGAGTTGACCCCGCCCGGGACGACCTGCTCGGCACGGGCGAAGAGCTCGGCGCTGCGTTCGGCGCTCGCCCTGCCCGCACTCGTCATCGCTGTGCTGGTCACGACGCCCAGTCTCCCAGCCGCGCGTCGACCGCGCCGTGGCCGGGCGCGTGGCGCGCCCCTCCCCCGGCGTCCCTTCCCCGCGCGTGCTGCGGGTCAGCCCGGCAGCGTCCCCGCGGGCGGCGGGCCGAGGGCGTTGACCGACCGGTCGACCGCGTCGCAGTCCGGCCCGGAGACCTCGACCGAGTAGGGCGCGGCGTCGTCGCCGTACTCGGTACGGCGCGTGTTGGCCTCGCCGACGACGTCGCCCGCAATCCCTGTCTGCCCCCTCGGGACCGAGGGTGACTGGATCCTGGACCCGGACGGAGGATACGACCGGCGAGGCCGCCCTGGCGATCACTCTCGGCGATCGGAGCCCGGGGTGCTCGCGGCGTGGGCGGCGTCGGTCTCGGGGTCGTTCGCGGCGTCGGTCTCGGGGTCGTTCGCGGCGTCGTCGTCGGGGTCGTGCTCGGGGGCGGGCGGCGGGCCGGTGGGGCGCCGGTCCTCCCCGGGTGGCGCGCCCGCCGGCGCCCGGCGGGCCCGTCGCAGGGCCGGTACGGCGCTCATGCCCGTGAGCACGGCGGCGACGGCCGCGACCGTGCCGGCGAGCAGGAACCCGCCGACGAGGTGCAGCTGGCGGTAGGGCGTCACGAGCAGGCCGCCGGTGGTCTCGCGGACCTCGACACCGGCCGCCAGCAGCGCCGCCGCGCCGACGGCGAGCAGGACGGTCGCGGCGGCGAGCAGCAGGGCGGTGCGGCGGCGCGGGTCGCTCACGACGTCGACCGCGTGCGCAGCAGGTCCTCCAGCGCACGGCGCAGACCGTCGGCGTCGCGGGCCCACGCCACCGCGCGGGTGCCGTCGCTCAGCCGCAGCACGACCGCTCCGTGCCGGCGCGGCACCACCGGCCCGTCGCCCAGGACGCGGATGCCGTGGTGCTCGTCGTCGGCGGGGCGCAGCGCGCTGACGTGCGAGGTCGGCAGGCGGGTGCTGCCCTGCACGAGCGTCGACGGGGTGAGCTCCACCCGCAGGAAGCGCCGCCGGCTGCGCACCAGCACGACCGTGTAGAGGAACACCAGCAGGCCGACCCCGAGCCACAGGGGCACCGACGGCCCGCCCGGCGCGAGGCTCTCCAGGCCGATGCCGGCGATGGCGAGCAGCGGGCCGAACAGCAGCACCCAGGGCTTCGACCCGGACTCGGCGTAGAGGACGGGCTCGGCCTCGGTGGGCTCGGCGGACCCCGCGTTCCCGGCGCTCACGCCCGCCGCCCGAACCACGCCCGCGCGGCGGGCAGGTGCAACAGCACCGCCCCGACGACGAACGCGACGAACCAGACGCCGCCGACCCCGAGGAAGGTGACCTGGACGAGCCCGGCGAGGGCGAGCACCGCGCCGAGCACGGTGAGGCCCACCCGCGCGGCACGCGACCCGCCCGCGAGCCGGCGGGCCGAGACCACGGTGCCGACACCGCCCGCCGCGAGCACGACCATGGCGGCGACCAGCGCGAGCGAGCTGGTGCCCGCGTCAGGGACGCCGAACAGCAACCCGTACGCGAACAGCAGCGCGGTGCCGAACATGAGGACCCCGAGCACGGTCCACAGCACGACCGCGGCCGTGACGACGCCCGGGCGTCCCGGCTCCTCCTCGGGCGGCGTGACCGTGGTGCGGCCCCCGGCTCGCTCGGTCACCGTCAGCGGTCCAGCCAGGCCGCGGCCTCGACGGCCCAGTAGGTGAGGACGACGTCGGCGCCGGCCCGGCGGATCGCGGTGAGCGACTCGAGGATCGTGCGCTCGCGGTCGAGCCAGCCCCGCTCGGCGGCCGCCGAGATCATCGCGTACTCCCCCGACACCTGGTACGCCGCGACGGGCACGTCGGCGGAGTCGGCGACGCGACGCAGCACGTCCAGATAGGACATGGCCGGCTTGACCATGACCATGTCCGCGCCCTCGTCGAGGTCCAGCGCCACCTCGCGGGCGGCCTCGCGGGCGTTGCCCGGGTCCTGTTGGTAGGTGCGGCGGTCGCCCTGCAGCTGCGAGTCGACGGCCTCGCGGAACGGGCCGTAGAACGCGCTGGCGTACTTGGCCGAGTACGCGAGGATCGCGGTGTCGCGGTGGCCGGCCTCGTCGAGCGCGCGGCGGATGACGCCGACCTGGCCGTCCATCATCCCGCTCGGGGCCACGACGTGGGCGCCGGCCGCGGCCTGGGCCACCGCCATCTCGCCGTAGATCGGCAGCGTCGCGTCGTTGTCGACGGTCTCGATGGGTCCGGCTCCGCTGCGCTTCGCGTCCCGGCCGCGTTCGTCGAGCACGCCGCAGTGGCCGTGGTCGGTGAACTCGTCGAGGCAGGTGTCGGCCATGACCGGCAGGGCGTCGCCGACCTCGGACCGCACGTCGCGCAGGGCGACGTTGAGAATGCCGTCGGGGTCGGTGGCCCCGGAGCCGACGGCGTCGCGCCGCGCCGGCACGCCGAACAGCATGATCCCGCCGACCCCGGCCGCCGCGGCCTCGGCCGCCGCCTTGCGCAGGGAGTCGCGCGTGTGCTGGACGACGCCGGGCATCGACGTGATCGGCTTCGGGGCGTCCAGGCCCTCGGCGACGAACACGGGCAGGACCAGGTGCCGCGGGCGCACGTCGGTCTCGGCGACGAGCCGGCGCAGGCCGGGCGTGGCCCGCAGGCGGCGCGGGCGGTCGGTGGGGAACACGGCGTTTGTCCTCCGGAGGTGTGGATGCCCTCGAGTGCTCCAGCACGGGAGGGCATCCACATGCGCGTCAGCGCGAAGTTAGCGCTTGCGGGCCTTCGTCTTGCGCGGCGGGGGCAGGGCGCCCTCGGAGCGCAGCTTCGCCGCGTGGGACGCCAGGGCCTCGACGAGGGCGGGCACCTCGGCGACGTCGGGCTTCACGTCGACGCGCAGCCCGAACTCCGCCGCGGTCTCCGCCGTCTTCGGGCCGATGCAGGCCACGATCGTGCGGGCGTGCGGCTTGCCGGCGATCCCGACGAGGTTGCGCACCGTCGACGACGAGGTGAAGCAGACCGCGTCGAACCCGCCGGTCTTGATCGCCTCGCGCACGGGTGCGGGCGGCGGCGCGGCGCGCACCGTGCGGTACGCGGTGATGTCGTCGATCTCCCAGCCGCGCTGCTGCAGGCCCTCGGCGAGGGTCTCGGTGGCGATGTCGGCGCGCGGCAGGAGCACGCGGTCGACGGGGTCGAGGACGTCGTCGTGCGGCGGGAACACCTCGAGCAGGCCCTCGGACGACTGCTCGGTCTCGTCGCCGGGGACCAGCTCGGGGTGCACGCCGAACGCGCGCACGGTGTCCGCGGTGGCCTCGCCGACGCAGGCGATCTTGACGCCGGAGAACGCGCGGGCGTCGAGCCCGAACTCGGCGAACTTCTCCCACACCGCGCGCACCGCGTTGGCCGAGGTGAACACGACCCACTGGTAGCGCCCGTCGACCAGGCCCTTGACCGCGCGCTCCATCTGCGCCGGCGAGCGCGGGGGCTCGACGGCGATGGTCGGCACCTCCTCGGGCACCGCGCCGTGGACGCGCAGGCGGTCGCTCATCGCGCCGGCCTGGTCCTTGGTGCGGGGCACGAGCACGCGCCAGCCGTAGAGCGCGCGCGACTCCCACCAGGAGAGCGTGGCGCGGTCGGTGACGGCGTCGCCGAGGGTCACGACGAGCGGGCCCTCGAGGTCGCCGGAGTCGACGGCGAGCTTGTCGAGGCTGGTCTCGACCGTGCGCTGCCGCGAGCCGGTGCCGCCGGCGGTGACGAGCGCGGGCGTGCCCGGCTTCCAGCCGTTCTCGACCAGGTGCGCCGAGGCGCCCGCGAGGTCGGCAGCGGTGGCCTGCAGGACCAGCGGGCCGGGGGCGACGGCGAGCGCGGCGTAGTCGACGGCGTCGCCCGCGGTGAGGTCGACCGCGGTGTGGGCCGGGCCGAGCGCGACGCCGGCGTAGGTGGGCACCGCGGTGTCGGCCGGCATGCCGGGCACGACGTCGAACGGCACCGCGGCCGCGGCGACGGCGCGGACCTCGGTGACCACGTCGGGGCGCACCAGCGGGTCGCCCACGACCAGGCGCACCACCGAGGCGCCGCTGCGGGCCTCCTCGACCACGGTGCGGGCCAGGGTCTCGGGATCCGCGGGGGCGGGGCCGGCGCCGGTCCCCGTGGGGTCGTCGGCGGCGAAGCCGGGGGCGACGACGGCGTCGGTGGCGGGACCACCGGCCGCCGGGTCGTCCCCGGCCTCCCCCACCGGGCGCACCGTCGTCGACGCCGGCAGGAGGCCGAGGACGTCCGCGGGCACGCCGCGGTCGGCCACGACGAGCGTGGCGGCGGCGAGGGCGTCGCGGGCGCGCACGGTCAGCAGGCCGGGGTCCCCGGGTCCGCTGCCGACGAAGGCGACCCGGCCGGCGGTCGTCGAGGGTGCTGTCATGTCTTCCGTTCCCATCGTGGTGTTCAGTCCGCGGGCGGGCGCGGGACGTCGTCGGCGACGGTCCCCTTCGGCTCCGCTCCGTCGGCGATCAGCTCGTCGGCCAGCTCGCGGCCGATCCGCTCGGCGTCCTCGGTCTCTCCGGTGGCGGAGGCGCGCACCAGCGCGCCGTCCGCGGTGGTGGCCATCGCGCGCAGCGACAGCCGTTCGACGACGCGGCCGTCGTCGTCCAGGTCCTCGACGATCTCCGCGAGCGCCCCGACGGGCGCGTTGCACGGCGAGCCGAGGCCCGCGAGCACGGCGCGCTCGGCGGTCACCGCCGTCCCGACGCCCGCGTCGTGCAGCGTCTCGCGCAGGAGCGCCGCGAGGGGCTCGTCGTCCGCGCGGCACTCGCAGGCGAGCGCCCCCTGCGCCGGCGCGGGCAGCACCTGCAGCGGGTCGAGGACCTCGGTGACCTCGCCGACCCGGCCCAGGCGGGCCAGCCCGGCGCGGGCGAGCACGACCCCGTCGAGCTCGCCGCGGGTCACCTTGCCGATGCGGGTGTCGACGTTGCCCCGGATCGGCACGATCTCGAGGCCCAGCCCCAGCGCGCCGATCTGCGCGGTGCGCCGCGGCGACCCGGTGCCCAGCACCGCACCGGGCGGCAGCTCGCCGAGCACCATCCCGTCCCGGGCCACGAGCGCGTCGCGCGGGTCCTCCCGCGCCGGGACCGCCGCGAGCACGAGCCCGGGCACGCCCGCGGTGGGCAGGTCCTTGTAGGAGTGCACGGCGACGTCGATCTCGCCGGCGAGCAGTGCCTCGCGCAGGGCGGTGACGAAGACGCCGACGCCGGTCTGCGCGATCGGGGTGCCCGCGGCCTGGCTGCGGTCGCCCGACGTCGAGATCGTGACGATCTCGACGGTGGCCCCGGCCGCGGTGAGCGCCGACGCCACGATGTCGGTCTGGGTGCGGGCGAGCAGGCTCGCCCGGGTGCCGATCCGGACCGTGCGCGCGCCGGGCCCGGTGAGCGCGCCGGTGCTCCCCGCCACGGCCGTCACCGCCGTCCCCCCGAGGCTCGCGTGTCGACGGCCAGCGCCTGGTCGACGGGCTCGCCGGGCTCGACGCTCGCGGTGGTCTCGGTGGCCGCCAGCACGGCCGGGGTCTGCGGGTCGAGCTCGAAGAGCTCGCGCAGCGCCTCGGCGTAGGTGTCGCCACCGGGCGACTGGGCCAGGCGCTTGACCTGCACGGTCGGGGTGTGGAGCAGCTTGTCGACCACGCGGCGCACGCTCTGGGCGACCTCGTCGCGGGCCCGCTCGTCGAGGTCGGGCAGGCGCCCGGCCAGGCGCAGCAGCTCGGCGTCCACCACCTCGGCGGCACGTCGGCGCAGCGCGGTGACCGTCGGCGCGACCTCGGCGGTGCGCTGCGCCGCGAAGTAGGCGCGCACCTCCTCGGCGACGACCGCGCGCGCCTCCTCGACGGCGCGCCCGGCGCTCGCCGAGCCCAGCCGCTCGCCGAGGGCGGCGAGGTCGACGACGGTGACGCCCGCGCGGGCGGCGACGCGGGCGACGACGTCGCGGGGCAGCCCGAGGTCGCACACCACGAGCGGGAGCGCCGTGGTGTCGCGCCCGGCGAGCCCCTGGCGCACGTCGTCGAGCCAGACCACGGTGCCGATCGCGCCGGTGCAGGCGACGACGACGTCGG
>CADCTH010000018.1 GCA_902805495.1 uncultured Actinomycetospora sp. | reverse complement strand
TTGGCCGCGGGCGGCATCTCGGGGACCGCGGTGTCCCCGGCGCCCACCCGCCGGGTCGGGGGGGACGACGACCCGCCCCGCGATGGTCGCGGGTCGCACCGCGACGAGTCCGAGCCGGACCCGCGCAAGCGCCGCTGGCGGCGCCTCCGGCGCACCGCCTACCTGCTGCTCGCGGTGCTCCTGCTCGGCCCGGTGCTGGCCTTCGCCGTCGGCTGGATCTTCTTCCGCGTCCCGTCGCCCGACGACGCGGCCAACAACCAGGTCGCGACCATCTCCTACGCGAACGGGTCCTCGCTGGCCTCGCTCGTGCCCGAGCAGGGCAACCGCATCAAGGTGCCGCTCAGCCAGGTGCCGCTGCACGTCCAGCAGGCGGTGCTCTCGGCCGAGGACCGCTCGTTCTACTCGAACCTCGGTTTCGACCCGGTCGGCATCGTGCGCGCGGTGTGGAACCAGGCCACCGGCGGCGTGGGCGGCGGGTCGACGATCACCCAGCAGTACGTGAAGAACGTGCTGGTGGGCGACGAGTACTCGCTGTGGCGCAAGTACCGCGAGGTGGTGATCGCCGCCAAGATCTCCCAGGAGCAGTCCAAGGAGGAGGTCCTCGGCAACTACCTGAACTCGATCTACTTCGGCCGCGGCGCGTACGGCATCCAGGCGGCCTCGCAGGCGTACTACGGCAAGGACGTCTCACAGCTCACGGTGTCCGAGGGCGCCGTGCTCGCGGGCCTGATCCAGGCGCCGTCGCGCTGGGACCCCGCCGTGGACCGGTCGATGTCCGAGCAGCGCTGGAACTTCGTGCTCGACGGCATGGTCGGCCAGAACTGGCTGCCGGCCGCCGAGCGCCGTGCGCAGACGTTCCCGGCGACGATCGCGCCCCAGCCCCGCCGCAGCGGCATCCCGGACAACGACCGCGGCCACATCGTCTCCGCGGTGCGCGCGGAGCTGAACTCCTACGGGATCACCGAGCAGCAGGTGAACCAGGAGGGGCTGCAGGTCACGACGACGATCGACCCGCAGATGCAGGACGAGGCGGTGGAGTCGGTCGAGCGCCAGCTGCGCGGCCAGCCCGCCAACCTGCGCACGGCGCTCGTCTCGGTCGACCCGCGCACCGGTGCGGTGCTGGCCTACTACGGCGGCGAGGACGGCTCGGGCTTCGACTACGCGCAGACCCAGCGCCAGCCCGGCTCGTCGTTCAAGCCGTTCGTGCTGCTGGCCGGGCTCCAGCGCGAGCCCGACCCCATCGGTCTCGGCACGACCTTCGACGGGTCGAGCCCGCAGACCATCGCCGGCACCGAGGTCGAGAACAACGAGGGCGAGAGCTGCCCGAACTGCGACCTGCGCACGGCGATGACGCAGTCGATCAACACCGTCTTCTACCAGCTCGGCGTCCAGGTCGGGCCGCAGCGGGTCGCCGACGCCGCGCACCAGGCGGGCATCTCCGCGCCGCTGCCCAACCCGAGCGGCGGCATCTCGCTCGGTGACCGCGAGGTGCGCCCCGGCGACATGGCGGCGGCCTACGCGACGTTCGCGGCCGACGGCGTCTACCACCGTCCCCACCTCGTCAGCCGCGTGACGACGGCCGACGGACGGGTCCTCTACGACGCGGGCGCGCAGGCCGGCGAGCAGCGGTTGAGCCAGCAGCTCGCCCGCAACGTCACCGAGGCGATGCTCCAGGTCGCCGACCACTCCGGCATCCCGCTCGGGGGCGGGCGGCCGGTGGCGGCCAAGACCGGCACCGTGCAGTCGTCGGTCGACGGGCAGAACAACGACGCCTGGATGGTCGGGTTCACGCCCTCGGTCTCGACGGCGGTCTGGGTCGGCACCGACGACAACACCCCGATCAAGAACAGCGGCGGCCGCCCGATCTACGGCCGCGGGGTGCCCGGCCAGATCTGGCAGGGCTACATGAACGACGCCCTGCGCGGCGACCCGGTCGAGCAGTTCTCCGACTTCCGCCCGATCGGCACGCCGCCGCAGACCACCCCGGCGGCCCCGCCCGAGCAGCCCGGCTGCGTCGAGGGCCGGCCGTGCCCGCTCCAGCCCCAGGACCAGGGCGGCGACCAGGGCGGCGACGAGTACGGGGGCGACCCGTACTACGGCGGCGACGGCGGCGGGTACTACGGCGGTGACGGCGGTGGCGGTGACCCGGGTGCTGGCTTCGACCCGGGCGCTGGTGGCGGTGACGGCGGTGGCGGCGGTGGCGGCGGAGACGCCGGCGGCGGCGGTGGAGACGGCGGTGGCGGCGACGGCGGCGGTGGAGACGGCGACGGTGGCGGCGGAACACCCGGTGGCGGCGGTGGTGGCGACCTCTTCGGTGATGGCTGACCGGCCCGACGTCCCCGTCGTGGGCGGTACCGCGTGAGTTCTACCGACCACGCCCCGACCCGCACGGCGAGCTCGGGACGCGCCCGTACGCACGACCCGGCGTCGCTGGGCCCGGACCAGCGGGTCCGCCCCACCCAGGAGGACCCGTTCGTCGCGTCCGTCTCGGCGGTGATCGGCGGCCCGCTCGGCGAGCACGCGCTGGCCGGGCGCGCGCGCTTCCTCACCCCGTTGCGCGTGGTGCTCCTGCTCGGGGTGGTCGTGCTGGCCCTGGCGTGGTTCGCGAAGGCGCCGTGCCTGCAGCAGTACCCGGGCGAGCGCGGGCTCGAGCTCGACTGGCGCGACGGCCGCCAGTACGTGGCGATGTGCTACTCCGACACCGTCCCGCTCTACACCGCCGAGCGCCTCGACGTCGGCGGCGTGCCCTACGTGACCTCGTGGGTCGACCGGCGCGACGACGGCACCGAGCAGGTGCGCTACATGGAGTACCCGGTGCTCACCGGGTTCTTCCAGTGGGCCAACGCCCGCCTCGCCGACGTCTGGCTCGCCGGCGCGTCGGCGGGCCTGCTGCCCGGCGGGCTGGCGGTGGTCGTCTACTTCGACCTCTCCGCGTTCTGGCTCGCCCTCGCGTGGCTCGTGACGATCTGGGCGGTGGTGCGCCTGCGTCCCGGCCGGCCCTGGGACGCCGCTCTCGCTGCCGTGTCACCGCTGGTCGCGGTGCACGCGTTCACCAACTTCGACACCCTCGCCGTCGCGGCGGCGACGCTCGGGATGCTGGCGTGGGCCCGCAAGCGCCCGGTGCTGGCGGGGGTGATCCTCGGCGTCGGGGCGGCGGCGAAGCTCTACCCCCTGTTCCTGCTCTTCCCGCTGCTGCTGCTGTGCCTGCGCGCGGGGCGGATGCGGGCGTGGGGGCAGGCGACCGCGGCCGGGGTGCTGTCGTGGGCGCTGCTGAACCTGCCCGTGGCGATCGCGGCGCCGACCGGCTGGTGGGAGTTATTCCGCCTCAACTCCGAGCGCGGCGCCGACCCCGACTCGCTCTACAACGTCGTCGCGGGCCTCACCGGCTGGAGCGGGTTCGACGGCGTCCTCGCACCGGGCCAGCCGCCCTCGGTGCTCAACGCCGTGAGCGCCGCGCTGTTCGCGCTGTGCTGCCTCGCGGTCGCGGTGCTCGTCGTCAAGGCGCCCCGGCGCCCCCGCTTCGCCGCCGTCGCGTTCCTCGTGGTCGCGGCATTCCTGCTGACCAACAAGGTGTGGAGCCCGCAGTTCTCGCTGTGGCTGGTGCCGCTGGCGGTGCTCGCGTACCCCCGCTGGCGCCCGCTGCTCGCGTGGATGGCGATCGACGCCCTGGTGTGGGCGCCGCGGATGTACTACTACCTCGGCACCGACGCGAAGGGTCTGCCCGCGCCCTGGTTCTACGGCGCGGTGCTCCTGCGCGACCTCGCGGTGGTCGCGATCGCCGTGTTGGTCGTGCGCTCGGTGCTGCGTCCGGAGCACGACCCGGTCCGGACGCCGCGTGACCCCTCGTTCTCCCGCTGCCTCGACGACCCCGACGGCGGCGTGCTCGACGAGGCGCCCGACCGGGTGCGCCTCCTCGCCCGCGCCGAGAGCGTCCTCGACACCGTCGCTGGGCCGTTCGGACGTGCGCGGGGACGGACTCGAGTCCCTCGATGAGGGCGGACCCCGCGGGCGCCGCGTGTCGGCGAGCCGTCACTGCGGCAGTCGGGTGAGGCTGGGCGTCACCACCGGGCGATGGGCTCGTTGGGCTCCACGTGCCGCCGGGACGGCTCGCTCCCCCGCGGGGTCGTCCCCGGTCTCCCCGGGCTCCGCCAGAAAGGTCCGTCCATGGTCCTGCGTCCTCCCCGTCTGCTGACGAGCCTCCTCGCCGGTGGTCTGGTGACGGGTTCGCTCCTGCTCGGCGCCGGTGCCGCGATCGCCGCGCCCAGCTCCGACGACGTCGTCGAGGCGCGCTGCGGGCAGACCGTGCGCGCGGAGCCCGGACAGCAGGTCAAGGTCATCCCCGCCCTCGGGGATCCCATCGTCCGCGAGGTCACCCGCGGCATGGACCCGATCACCGCGACCCTCGGCGGGATCCTCTGCCGCGTGCAGGTGACGGTCGTCGAGCCGGTGACGACCCGCGTCGCCGAGGCCGCCCCGCCGCTGCGCCAGGCCACCGAGGAGCTGAGCGAGGGCACCGGTGCGGTGCTGGCGCCCTCCACGCGCCCCAAGGCCTCGGCCACCCCCCGCTCCGAGGCCGCGCCGGTCGCCACCCCG
>CADCTH010000017.1 GCA_902805495.1 uncultured Actinomycetospora sp. | reverse complement strand
GCACCGTCCACGGGTCGACGGCGAGCCCGAGGGCGGCGGTGAGCAGGCCGAGCACCCCGGCGGCGTCGACCACGCGCAGGTCGGCGGCCAGGGCGAGCTGGGTGCCGGCGCCGATCGCGGGCCCGTGCACCGCGGCGACCACGGGCACCGGCACCTCGGCGAGCCGGTGCAGCAGCGCGTAGAGCGCGGCGAGGAAGTCGTGGTCGCCGACCGTGTCGAGGTCGGCCCCGGAGCAGAACGCCGTGCCCTCGCCGGTGAGCACCAGCACCCGGGCGCCGTCGTCCTCGGCGGCGTCGACCGCCGCGTGCAGGTCGCGGCAGTGGGCGGTGTCGAGCGCGTTGCGCCGTTCGGTGCGGTCGAGACGGATCTCGTGGACGCCGGCGTCGTGGCGGTGGGTGCCGATCACGGGGTCATCACGGCGCCGATCATCCCCGGCCGCGCGGCACCCGGGCGACCACACCCCACAGGCCGCTGCCCGTCTCCGCGGGCCCCGGCGCCGCGCTGTCGGGGGTCCAGTGCGGCGCGGACGCCCACCCCGGGCCCACGAGCTCCGTGTCGGCGAACCAGGGGGCCATGTCCTCGGGGTCGCGCAGCCGGGGTGCGTAGGTCCATCCGGTGTGGGGGAGGTCCCGCCAGGCCACGAGGTCGGGGCGCCCCACACCGGTGGACTGGGTGACCGCGAGGACGCTGCCCGGCGCGACCGCGTCGCGGTAGCCCTGCAGCGCGGCGCGGGCGGCCTCGTCGTCGAGGGCGCTGAGCACGCCCGCCGCCAGGACGGCGACGGGTCGGCGGAGATCGATCAGCTCCCCCACGCCGGCGGTCGCCAGGACGGCCTCGACGTCGACGAGGTCCGCGCGCTCCACCGCCACCCGGGGGACCCCGTCGACGAGCCGAGCGGCGTGGGCCACGGTGTCGGGGTCACTGTCCACGTAGACGACGCGCGGGGCGCGGGTGTGCCGGGCGGCGACGGCGTGCACGGGGTCGACCGTCGGCAGGCCCGAGCCCAGCTCCAGGAACTGGTCGATCCCGCTCTCGGCGACGTGGCGCACGACCGCTCGGGAGAAGCGCCGCGTGTCCCGGCAGAGCCCGCTCAGGGCCGGCGCGACGCGGTCGATCTCGTCGCCGAACTCGCAGTCCACGGCGAAGTGGTCGGTCCCGCCGAGGAAGTGGTCGAAGATCCTCGCTGCGCTCGGTCTCGGTCCCGCCAGTTCCGGTGGCTCGTCGCGCACCCATGCCCCCCAGGTCTGCTCCGACGTCGCCATCCTCTCGTACGCGCGGGTCCGTGCAGCGGCCACGGCACACCGACAGGCAGGATCCGGGTCATGAACACGCCGCCGGCCCGCCGCCAGGACCCCGTCCCGGAGATTCCCGACGTCCTGTTCGCCGACCACGCCGCCGAGAGCCGCTGGCGGGGCCGCTTCACCGCTGCGCGGGTGTCGGTCCCCGACTGGGCGCGGGACGCCCCGGACCACAGCGTCTACTCGTCCAACGCCACCGGCACCTGGGAGATCTACGCGTGGGACCGGGCCACCGACACCCACCGCCGCGTCACCGACCGCCCGCAGGGCACGCGCGGAGGCGCCTCGAGCACCGACGGCGCCGCGATCTGGTGGTTCGACGACACCGACGGCGACGAGTTCGGGGTGTGGGTCCGCGAGCCGTTCGACGGCGGCTCCGCCCCCTCCCCCGCCGTGGCGGGCGCGGCCCCGGGCTACCCGGCCGGGCTCGACCTGGGCCGGCGCACGGTCGCGGTCGGCTGGTCCACCGACGACGGGTCCACCCTGGCCGTCAGTGAGGACGGCGGCAGTGGATTCGGCGAGGCCCGCGTGCTCTACCGCCACACCGAGGACGCCGGCATCGGGGCGCTGTCGCGCGACGAGACGCTGCTGGCGATCTCGCACTCCGAGCACGGCGACTCCCGCCACCCCGCGGTGCGGGTCGTGCGCGTCGCCGACGGGACGAGCGTGGGCGAGCGCCACGACGGCGAGGGGCGGGGCCTCGACCCGATCGAGTTCGCGCCCGTCGAGGGCGACCAGCGCCTGCTCGTGGGCCACGAGCGCCGCGGCCGCGACGAGCTGCTGATCTGGGACCTCGGCACCGACACCGAGACCGAGCTCGACATCGACCTGCCCGGCGACCTCTCCGCCGGCTTCTACCCGGACGCCGCGGCGCTGCTCGTCGCCCACACCCGCGCCGGGCGCACGACGCTGCACCGCTACGACCTCGCGACCGGCGAGCTCACCGGCCTGCCCACGGCGGCGGGCTCGGTCGGCGGCGCCGACGTGCGACCCGACGGCACCGTCGAGTACGGCTGGTCGTCGGCGGCGTACCCGACATCGGTGCGCGCGCTGCGCCCGGACGGCACCGACACCGAGCTGCTCGCCCCGCCCGGCGACCGGCCGGAGCCCTCGGTCGCCCTCGACGACGCGTGGGTCGACGGGCCCGCCGGGCCCGTGCACGCGCTGTGGACGCGCCCGGCGGGCACCACCGGCCCGGTCCCGACCCTGTTCATGATCCACGGCGGTCCGCAGGCGGCCGACGAGGACCGCTGGTCGCCGGTGCGCGCGGTCTGGGTGGACGCCGGCTTCGCCGTGGTGCACGTGAACTACCGCGGCTCGTCCGGCTACGGCTCGGCGTGGCGCGACGCGATCGAGGGACGCCCGGGCACCACCGAGCTCGAGGACATCGCCGCCGTGCACGACTGGGCGGTGTCCTCGGGGCTCGCCGACCCGGCCGCGTGCGTGCTCGAGGGCTGGTCGTGGGGCGGCTACCTGACGCTGCTGGGCCTGGGCCGCCAGCCCGAGCGCTGGGCCGTGGGCTGCGCGGGCGTCCCGGTGGCCGACTACCTCGCGGCCTACGAGGACGAGATGGAGCCGCTGCGCGCCTTCGACCGCTCGCTGTTCGGCGGCGCCCCGGACGAGGTGCCCGAGCGGTACACCGAGGCCTCGCCGCTGACGTGGGTGGACGCGGTGCGGGCGCCGGTGCTCGTGCTCGCCGGTGAGAACGACCCGCGCTGCCCGATCCGCCAGATCGACAACTACCTCGACGCCCTGGCCGAGCGGGGTCGCGAGTACGCGATGGTGCGCTACGACGCGGGTCACGGCTCGCTGGTGGTGGCCGAGACGCTGCGGCACACGGTCGCCGAGATCGCGTTCGCCCGCCGTGCCCTCGGCCTGCCCGTGCCGGCCTGACGCGACCGGGCCCGGACACACGACGGCCCGCCCGCGAGGGACGCGGGCGGGCCGGCGGGTGTGGTGGGACTGTGGTGGAGCCCGGAGTGTCAGGCCGTCTTGGCCTGCCACATCCAGTGGGCCTCCTCGAGCTTCGCCGTCTGGGCGATGAGCAGGTCCTGGGTGACCGGGTCGGGGTCGCCGGTGACGGCGATCCGCTCGCGCATGCGCGCGATGAGCTGCGCGAGGGTCTCCACGACGGCGGCGTTGACGTCGTCGACCTGGTGCCAGCCCTCGTCGGTGGTGGGCAGCCCGCTGCTCTTGGCGACGGTCTCGGCGCGGCCGTCGGGCGAGACGCCGAGCGTGGCGGCGCGCTCCGCGACCTCGTCGGTGTACTGCCGCGCGATGTCGACGAGCTCGTCGAGGTGCAGGTGCGCCTCGCGGAAGTTGCGGCCGACGACGTTCCAGTGCCACTGCTTGGCGGTCAGCGACAGGTCGACGTAGTCGGCCAGGCTGTCCTGCAGGACCGTGCCGACGGTCTGCTTCGCCTCGTCGGGCAGGGGACTCGAGATCGGTGCGGTGGCCATGTGGTGCTCCTCCTGGTGAACCGGTGGTGTCGGTTCCTCGTGGACCGGGTGCTCGTCGGATCGCGACGGCACCCGCGGATACCGCAACCCGCCCCACGTACAGCGCGGGACGGGTCGCGGTTGTTCCGGGAGCCGGCTCGGTGTGGGGGCCTGCTCAGCTCTGGCTGAGGACCTTCTGCTCCTTGCCGGTCAGCTCGCGGACGCGGGCCTCGACGCGCTCGCCCATGCCCTGGTCGATCGACTTCCAGTAATCGAACGCACGCTCGAGGACGTCGTCGCCGACGTTCTTCGCCAGGTGGCCCGAGACGTTGTCGACGAAGCGGGCGCGCTGGTCGTCGTCCCACACCTCGAGCATCATCGTGCGGGCCTGGACCTCGTCGGAGTCCTCCGCGTGCGGCACGTAGGCGGCGCGCTGGATCTGGCCGTCGGAGTACCAGGTCGGCGGCTGGATCGTCTCCGTGGTATGCGCGCCGCCCTTGGTGTTGGGCGCGTAGACGGGGTCCTTCGCGTTCTGCACGCGCATCGCACCGGCGACCGTGTAGGCGTGCGCCTGCGTGCCCTGCGGCGCGTTCACCGGGATCTGCTTGTAGTTGACGCCGAGGCGGGCGCGGTGCGCGTCCGCGTAGGAGAACCCGCGGGCGAGCAGCATCTTGTCCGGCGACAGGGCCAGCCCCGGGGGCTGGTTGTTCGGCTCGAACGCGACCTGCTCGATCTCCGTGTGGTAGTCCTCCGGGTTGCGGTGCAGCGTCAGCTTCCCGACCTCCTGCAGCGGGTAGTCGCCGTGCGGCCACACCTTGGTCAGGTCGAACGGGTTGAACCGGTAGGTCTTGGCGTCCTCGAAGGGCATGATCTGCACCTTCAGGGTCCAGCTCGGGAACTCCCCGCGCTCGATCGCCTCGTAGAGGTCGCGCTGGTGGTAGTCGGCGTCCTCACCGGCGAGCCGGCCCGCCTCCTCCTCGGTCAGGGTCTCGACGCCCTGGTCCGAGATGAAGTGGTACTTGACCCAGAACTCCTCGCCGGCGGCGTTGATCCACATGTAGGTGTGGCTGCCGTAGCCGTTCATGTGGCGCCAGTCCTTGGGGATGCCCCGGTCGCCCATCAGCCACGTGACCTGGTGCTTCGACTCCGGCGAGAGCGTCCAGAAGTCCCACTGCATGTCGTGGTCGCGCAGGCCGTTGCGGGCCAGGCGCTTCTGCGACCGGATGAAGTTCTGGAACTTCATGGGGTCGCGGATGAAGAAGACCGGCGTGTTGTTGCCGACCATGTCCCAGTTGCCCTCGCGGGTCCACAGCTTGAGGGCGAAGCCGCGCGGGTCGCGCCAGGTGTCGGGGCTGCCGCGCTCACCGGCGACGGTGGAGAACCGGATGATGCCCTCGGTGACCTCGCCGGGCGAGAACACCGCGGCCTTGGTGTAGGCGGTGACGTCCTGCGTGACCTCGAACCGCGCGAACGCGCCGCTGCCCTTGGCGTGCGGCTGGCGCTCCGGGATGCGCTCCCGGTTGAAGTTCGCCATCTGCTCGATCAGGTAGTGGTCCTGCAGGACCAGCGGACCGTCGGTCCCGACCGTCGCGGAGAACTCGTGGCTCGGTGCCGGGATACCGGCGTCATCGGTGGCGTAGTTGGTCACGTTCACCTCTCGTGGTGGTGGCTCTCGTGCAGCGCCGCGACCGGGCGGCGCACGCCCGGCCGGACGGCCCCGTCGTCCGCGCCGCGGGCGGCGCAGGACGGGCAGGTGCCCCAGAACACGACCTCGGCCTCGTCGACGACGAAGCCGCCCGTGTCGGACGGCGTGAGACACGGCAGCTCGCCGACGACGCAGTCGACGTCGGCGGTGGCACCGCAGGAGCGGCAGACCACGTGGTGGTGGTTGTCGCCGGTGCGCGTCTCGTACCGCGCCGCCGAGCCCGCGGGCTCGATGCGGCGGACCAGTCCGGCGTCCACGCACGCGGCGAGGACGTCGTACACGGCCTGGGTGGACACCGACCCCAGCCGGCGCCGGACCGCGGACGCGACGGCGTCGGCCGTCGAGTGCGGGTGCTCGCCGAGCACGCCCAGCACCGCCTGGCGCGGGGCGGTGACTCGGAGCCCGGCCGCGCGGAGACGGGCCCGCGGATCGGCCACGTGGTGGCGCGGGTCCGCGGAAGGCGTCGCGAGGCCGTCCTCGGCACCGGTGCGTCGGGTCATGGTGACGTCACCGTCCCACCGAGACTGGAATGAGTCAAGAAAACGCCTTCCCGTGTCGGGCCCTGCCCCTAGCGTCGACGACGGAGGGGGGTGCCCATGAGCGGGACGACGTCACCGGGCCCCGCCGCGTCGTCGGATGCGGTCCGCCTCCGGTTCGAGGGGCAAGGGCGCCGCGACACGCGCCCGGAGATGCGTCTCCGGCGCGAGTTGCACCGCCGCGGCGGCACTCCTGCGACGAGCACGCGCACCTGCCCAAGAGCAACGCCGCCTGGTGGATCGCCGAGCTCGAGGGCAACGTGCTGCGCGACCGGCGGGCGGACGCTCGTCTCGAGGCCCTCGGGTGGACGGTGCTCCGCGTCTGGGAGCACGAGGACCCGGTCGAGGCCGCCGATCGTGTCGAGGCCCTCGTCCGGTCCCGCTCGTCTCAGGCCCGCACGAGCTCCTCGGCGATCTCGTAGGTGTTCAGCGCCGCGCCCTTGCGCAGGTTGTCGC
Organism: uncultured Actinomycetospora sp.; assembly: GCA_902805495.1. GTDB lineage: Bacteria > Actinomycetota > Actinomycetes > Mycobacteriales > Pseudonocardiaceae > Actinomycetospora. The sequence goes on along the minus strand of CADCTH010000017.1, from coordinate 5,277 downwards.
CGCACACGAAGAAGTCGAGGGTGTTGGGGAAGTCGAGGGCCTGGCGCACGCGCCCGACGTACGTCGGGTCCTCGCCGACGACGTCGACCGGCGACGGGAAGCGCTTCGCCTCCGGCTCGTCGACCAGCACGATCGAGGGCTGGGCGGCGAACACCTGCTGCGCGGTCGCCACGTCCACCGGGCCGTCGAAGGTGGCGTGGACGGCGATCGAGTGCGTGGTCACCACGGGCACGCGCACGCAGGTGGCCGACACCTTGAGGTCGGGCAGCCCGAGGATCTTGCGCGACTCGTTGCGGACCTTGAGCTCCTCCGAGGTCCACCCCCCGTCGCGCAGCGAGCCCGCGAACGGGACGACGTTGAGCGCGAGCGGCGCCGTGAACGGCGACTCCGGCGGCAGCCCGGCCGCGGCGATCGCCTCGGCGACGTCGCCGCGCCGGTTGCCCACGCCCTTGCCGGCGACGGCGGACAGCTCGGCCTGCAGCCGGTCGATGCCCTCCTGGCCCGCGCCGGACGCCGCCTGGTAGCTGGCGACGACCAGCTCGCGCAGCCCGAACGTGCGGTGCAGGGCACCGAGCGCGGCCATCATCGACAGCGTCGTGCAGTTCGGGTTGGACACGATGCCCTTGGGGCGCGTGTGCGCCGACTCGGCGTTGACCTCGGGCACCACCAGCGGCACCTCGGGGTCCATGCGGAACGCCCCGGAGTTGTCGACGGCGATCGCCCCGCGGGACACGGCGACCGGCGCCCACTCGGCGCTCACCGCGTCCGGGACGTCGAACATGGCGATGTCGACGCCGTCGAACGCCTCGGGCGAGAGCGCGACGACCTCGATCTCCTCGCCGCGCACCCGCAGGCGCCGACCCGCGGAACGGGGCGACGCGATCAGCCGGATCTCGCTCCACGGCACGGTCTCGCGCGCGTCGATGATGTCGATCATGACGGAGCCGACGGCCCCGGTCGCGCCGACGATGGCGAGGGTGGTCATGGCTGCTCCTCCCGGGTCCGGCTCCGCTGCGCTGCGCGTCCCATCAACGCCCCGTTCCTGCGTAGACCACGGCCTCTTCGTCGCCACCGAGCTCGAAGGCGGCGTGCAGGGCGCGGACGGCGTCGTCGAGCTGGGTGTCGCGGAGGAGGGCCGAGATGCGGATCTCCGAGGTGTTCATCATCTCGATGTTCACGCCCGCCTCGGCCAGGCACTCGCAGAAGGTGGCGGTGACGCCGGGGTGGCTGCGCATGCCCGCGCCGACCAAGGTCACCTTGCCGATGTGCTCGTCGTAGAGGACGTCCTCGTGCCCGACCTCGGCCTGCACGGCCGCGAGGGCCTCGACGGCGCGGGGACCGTCCTTGACCGGCAGCGTGAACGTGATGTCGGTCTTGCCCGTCTGCAGGTGCGAGACGTTCTGCAGCACCATGTCGATGTTGACCTCGACGTCGGCGATCGCGCGGAAGATGCGCGCCGCGAAGCCGGGCTGGTCGGGCACGCCGACCACGGTCACCTTCGCCTCGGACCGGTCGTGCGCGACGCCGGTGAGGACGGCCTGTTCCACGCTGAGCTCCTCGATGGACCCGACGATGGTCGTGCCGGGCTTGTCGTTGTACGACGAGCGCACCCGCAGCGGGACGCCCTCGCGGCGCGCGTACTCGACCGCGCGCAGGTGCAGCACCTTGGCCCCGCACGCGGCCATCTCGAGCATCTCCTCGTAGGTGATGGTCTCGAGCAGCTTCGCGTCGGGGACGATGCGCGGGTCGGCGGAGTAGACGCCGTCGACGTCGGTGTAGATCTCGCAGACGTCGGCCTGCAGGGCGGCGGCCATGGCCACCGCGGTGGTGTCCGAGCCGCCGCGACCCAGGGTCGTGATCTCCCGGGAGTCCGCGCTCACGCCCTGGAACCCAGCGACGAGCGCGATGTGGTCCTCGGCGAGGGCGGCGTGGATGCGCCCGGGCGTGACGTCGACGATCCGCGCGTCGCCGTGCTTGCCCGTCGTGATCATGCCGGCCTGCGAGCCGGTGAACGAGCGCGCCCGCCCGCCCTGGGCGTTGATCGCCATGGCCAGCAGCGCGTTCGAGATGCGCTCGCCCGCGGTCAGCAGCATGTCCAGCTCGCGCGGCGGCGGGCTGGGGTGGACCTGCGTGGCGAGGTCGGTCAGCTCGTCGGTGGTGTCACCCATGGCCGAGGCGACGACGACGACGTCGTGGCCGTCCTTGCCGGTGCGCACGATCCGTTCGGCCACCCGGCGGATGCGCTCCGCGTCCTGGACGGACGAGCCGCCGTACTTCTGGACGACGAGTGCCACCGCGACTGACCTCCACCTGCGGGCCGAACTGTCCGTCCGACCCTATCGGAGGCGCGCGGGGTCACGAGGTGGTCGCTGCCACGTCACGCGCCGCTACGGGGCGAGGGCGTTGAGCAGCTTGGAGACGACGATCCCGATCACGATCCACACGACGGCCGCGAGGCCGAAGTTGAGGATGATCTGCAGCGACGGACTGGCCGGCAGGAACAGGTCGCCGATGCCCAGCGTCAGGTTCGACGCGAGGTCGCGGAAGAAGACCGTGATGCCGTTGGAGGGGTTGGCGCCGGCCACCGAGAGGACGACGTGGACCACCAGGATCGCGGCGAAGATGACGGTGAGGATCCTGATGACCGAGGCCGCGACCGTGAGGACCTTCCGGGCCAGCGCGCGAAGGTCCTCGGAGGTGTGGGAACGCCGCTGTTCGGTCGTGTCCGAGCTCGCATCCTGCGCCATGTGCAGCATCATGGCATGACCGTTGACCCGTCGGTAGCCGGGCGTGCGACCCCGGTCACGACACCCCCGACGTCGCAGGTCAGCGCCATGATCGGCAGTCGCGGTGGTCCCCGCTCGGGGAGCCGGGGTACCGGGAGGTGTCCCCGCGGCGTTACCGTGGTCGCGATGTTCCTCGCGCCCGCAGCTCCGTCGCTCCCGACGAGCCTGCTCCTTCGCCGCCGCGGCGGGGTCTGAACGGACCGGCCCCTCGCCGCGGGTGATGCGCGCTGCCGGTCGCCATCCCACGCAGTGCTGCAGGATCCAGGAGCGCGACACCCATGAGCACCATCCCCGGCGCGACGGCGAGCGACGAGCCGATCGCCGACATCCGCTCGACCGTCGTCCATCCCGACGGCGACATCCCGGCGGACCAGCCCGCGTGGAACACGCAGCGGCCCAGCCGCATGCCCGTCCACCGCTACAAGCCCTTCGCCGACCTCGTCGAGAAGGTCACGCTGCCCGATCGCCGGTGGCCCGACACGGTGATCGACAAGGCGCCGCTGTGGGGCGCGGTCGACCTGCGCGACGGCAACCAGGCGCTGATCGACCCGATGTCGCCGGCCCGCAAGCGCCGCATGTTCGACCTGCTCGTGCGCATGGGCTACAAGGAGATCGAGGTCGGCTTCCCGGCCGCCTCGCAGACCGACTTCGACTTCGTGCGCGAGATCGTCGAGCAGGGCGCGATCCCCGCCGACGTCCGCATCCAGGTGCTGACGCAGGCGCGCCCCGAGCTGATCACCCGCACCTTCGAGTCGCTCGAGGGCGTGCACTCCGCGGTCGTGCACCTCTACAACTCGACGTCGATCCTGCAACGCCGCGTCGTCTTCCGCTCCGACCGCGACGGCATCACGAAGATCGCGACCGACGGGGCGAAGCACGTGCGCGCCGAGGCCGAGAAGCGCCCCGGCACCGACTGGCGCTTCCAGTACTCGCCGGAGTCCTACACCGGCACGGAGCTCTCCTACGCCAAGGAGATCGTCGACGCCGTCGGTGACGTCTGGGAGCCGACGCCCGAGCGCCCGATGATCGTCAACCTGCCGGCGACGGTCGAGATGGCGACGCCCAACGTCTACGCCGACTCCATCGAGTGGATGCACCGCAACCTCGCGCGCCGGGACTCGATCATCCTGTCCCTGCACCCACACAACGACCGGGGCACCGGCGTCGCCGCCGCCGAGCTGGGCGTCCAGGCGGGCGCCGACCGCGTCGAGGGCTGCCTGTTCGGCAACGGCGAGCGCACCGGCAACGTCTGCCTGGTGACGCTGGGCATGAACCTGTTCAGCCAGGGCATCGACCCGCAGATCGACTTCTCGGACATCGACGAGGTGCGGCGCACCGTCGAGTACTGCAACCAGCTGCCCGTCGGCGAGCGCCACCCCTGGGGCGGCGACCTGGTCTACACCGCGTTCTCGGGCTCGCACCAGGACGCGATCAACAAGGGCCTGCAGGCGATGGCCGCCGCGGCCGCGGACGCCGGGCACGAGGTGGCCGAGCACCCGTGGGAGGTCCCCTACCTGCCCATCGACCCGAAGGACGTCGGCCGCACCTACGAGGCGGTCATCCGCGTCAACTCGCAGTCGGGCAAGGGCGGCGTCGCCTACCTGATGAAGACCGAGCACCAGATGGAGCTGCCGCGCCGGCTCCAGATCGAGTTCTCGCGTCGCGTGCAGGAGCAGACCGACACCGAGGGCGGCGAGGTCTCGGCCAAGGAGATGCACGACATCTTCGTCGAGGAGTACCTGCAGCGCCGCGTCCCGCTGGAGCTCGTCCGCTCGCGCGTCGCCACCCACGACGACGGCAAGGCCGAGCTCGAGGCCACGCTGCGCGTCGAGGGCGACGTCCACGAGGTCACCGGCGTCGGCAACGGCCCGATCGCGGCGTTCGTCGACGCGCTCGCGTCGGTGGGCTACGACGTGCGCGTCCTCGACTACGCCGAGCACGCCATGTCCGCCGGCGACGACGCCCGCGCCGCCGCCTACGTCGAGGCCGCGGTGGGCGACACCGAGGTCTGGGGCGTGGGGATCGACAGCTCGATCCTCACGGCGTCGCTCAAGGCCGTCGTGTCGGCGGTGAACCGGGCGATGCGCTGAGGGTCTGCTCGTGACTTCGGTGGCGGATCCCGCGCTGAGCGCGGGGTTCGTCACCGAGGTGCGACGCAAGATCTCCATCCGTGGAGCGGACGTCTCGCTGAGCGGAGCGCGCGCTCCGCTCGTCGGGATCTTGCTCGCTAGGGCGCCTCGGGAAGGTCGAACTCGCCCGCCTTCACCCCGGCCACGAACGCCGCCCACTCGGTGGGCGTGAACCGCAGGGCCGGCGCGCCGCCGGACTTGGTGTCGACGACGGTCACCTCGCCCTGATCGATCGCCACGCCCACGCAGCCGCCGTCGGAACAGAAGCTGCTCGTGCGCACGACGGAGCGAGGCGAGATCACGGACCGCATCCTGGCCGACACCGAGCGCCCCGAGGACGCGCGCCGCTCGATCAGGTGTCG
>CADCTH010000016.1 GCA_902805495.1 uncultured Actinomycetospora sp. | reverse complement strand
GAGGTGCTCGACCTCGGCGACGTGCTCGAACAGGTGCTGCGGGCGAACGTCCTCGCGCCGCTGGGCCTGGTCCAGGCGCTGTCCGCGCTGCTGCGACCCGGCGCGCGCATCCTCGCGATCACGTCCGACGCCGGCGCCGAACCGATGGCCGGCTGGGGCGGCTACGGCACGTCGAAGGCCGCACTCGAGCACCTCGCCGCCGTGCTGGCCGTCGAGAACCCGCAGTGGCGCGTGCACGTCGTCGACCCGGGCGACATGCGCACCGTCATGCACCAGGAGGCGTTCCCGGGCGAGGACATCAGCGACCGCCCGGAGCCCGAGACGGTCGTGCCCGCATTGCGCGCCCTGATCGACGGCGACCTGCCCGGCGGCCGGTACCGCGCCGCGGACCTGGTGGTGACGGCGTGAGCGTCATCCCGGCCACCCGCTTCGTCCTCCCGGCGGACGCCGAGGCGCACGAGCCCCCGGAGCACCGCGGACTCGCCCGTGACGGGGTGCACCTGCTCGTCGCCCGGGGCGAGCGCGTCGAGCACCGGCGCTTCCGCGAGCTCGCCGAGGTGCTCGACCTCGGCGACCTGCTCGTCGTCAACACCTCCGCGACGCTCCCGGCCGCGCTCGACGTCCGGCACGACGACGGGCGGGCGATGACGCTGCACGTGGCGACGCCGCTGGACGACGGCGACTGGGTCGTCGAGCCCCGGCGTCCCCACGGGCCCGAGACGGCCGTGGCCGCGGGCGACCGGCTAGCGGCGTCCGGCGTCGTCCTCACCCTCGTCGCGCCGTACCCCGACGACGACGCGCCGCGGCGGCTGTGGCGGGCGCGACCGTCGCCGTCGATCCGACTCGCGGGTTACCTCGCCGCGTACGGTCGGCCGATCGCGTACGGGCACCTCGCCGGGCGCTTCCCGCTGGCCGACCACCAGACCGTCTACGCCAACGAGCCCGGCAGCGCGGAGATGCCGAGTGCCGGGCGCCCGCTGTCGGAGCACCTGCTCGTGCGGCTGATGGCCCGCGGGATCACGGTGGCGCCGCTCGTGCTGCACGCGGGGGTGTCGAGCCCGGAGAAGCACGAGCCGCCGACGCCCGAGCGGTTCGTGGTGCCGCCCGCGACGGCGCGGCTCGTGAACTCGGCGCGGGCGGTCGGTGCTCGCGTCGTCGCCGTCGGGACGACCGTCGTCCGGGCGCTGGAGAGCGTGGCCGCGCCCGATGGCACCGTGTTCCCGGGACACGGGTGGACCGACCTCGTCGTCGCCGCCCACCGCCCGGCCCGCGCCGTCGACGGTCTGATCTCGGGACTGCACGAGCCCGAGGCGAGCCACCTCGCGCTGCTCGAGGCGGTCGCGGGTCCAGAGCTGGTCGGCCGTGCCTACGCCGCGGCGGTCGCCGAGGGCTATCTGTGGCACGAGTTCGGCGACTCGACGCTCCTGCTGCCGTCGGGGGTGGCGTCGTGAGGTCCATCCGGCACGCGCCGCTCCTGCTGCACAACACCATGCGGATCACCGAGGGCCATCTCGAGGGGTTCCGGCGCGCGGTCGAGAAGGCGGTGGCGTTCGTCGAGGAGCACGGGCCGCAGCTCGCGGTGCAGGTGTTCATCGACGACGAGCGCCTCATCGCGCACAGCTTCCAGCTGTATCCGGACTCGGCTGCGATCGTGGCCCACTGGTCGCTGTCGGACCCCTACATCCGCGAGGTGATGGAGCACTGCACGGTCGAGCGCCTGGAGATGTACGGCGAGCCGGAGGAGGACGTCGTCGGCGACGCCTTCCGCCCGGACGTGGCCGGGGACGTGCCGCGGACCGTGGTGCCGCGACTCATCGGTTTCGTACGGTCGACGGAAGACGCTTGACCCTCACGTGACGAGAGGCTCCACGGTGGTGCCATGACCGAGACGGCACGGGGGACGACCACCTGGACGGTGGGTCAGGTCGCCGAGCGTTCCGGGGTGACGGTCCGGACCCTGCACCACTACGACGAGATCGGGCTGCTGCGCCCGAGCCGGCGGAGTGCATCGGGATACCGGCTCTACACCGACGAGGACCTCGTGCGTCTGCAGCACGTCGTCGTCTACCGGCGGCTCGGGTTCGCGCTCGAGGAGGTCGCGGTCCTCCTCGACGACCCCGAGGCCGACGTCGCCGCGCACCTGCGCCGGCAACGGGCCGCGGTCATGTCCCGGCTGGACGAGCTCGGCGAGCTCGTCACGGCCATCGACCGAGCCCTGGAGGCAGAAGTGTCCGGAATCCAGCTGACCCCCGAGGAGCAGCGCGAGCTGTTCGGGGAGGACTTCGAGGAGGAGTACCAGGAGGAGGCGCGCGAGCGCTGGGGCGACACCGACGCGTGGCGCCAGTCCCAGCAGCGCACCTCGCAGTACACGAAGGCCGACTGGCAGGCGATCAAGGCCGAGGCGGACGGCATCAACGCCCGCCTCGTCGAGGCCCTGCAGGCGCGGGAGCCGGCCGACTCCCCGGCGGCCATGGACGCCGCCGAGGCGCACCGCCAGCACATCACGCGGTGGTTCTACGACTGCCCGGCCGAGATGCACGCCAACATCTCGGAGATGTACGTGTCCGACCCTCGGTTCACCAAGACGTACGAGGACCAGGCCACGGGGCTGGCGCAGTACGTCCGCGACGCGGTGCACGCCAACGCCGCGCGGCAGTGAGGGTCGAGGGGGAGG
>CADCTH010000015.1 GCA_902805495.1 uncultured Actinomycetospora sp. | reverse complement strand
GCGGGCCCGGTGACCGCCTCGAGCGCGGCGGCGCCGGTGCCGACGGGCCGGACGCGGTAGCCGGCCGCGCGCAGGGCGGTGCCCAGCGCGTCGCGGACGGCCTCGCTGTCCTCGACCAGCACGACCAACACGGGCAGCCCCACCTCAAGAAAAGCCCAACTCGGACAGGTTCGCGTCGCCGACCGCGTGCCCGGCGCCCTAGCCTCACCCCGGGGTGAGACCCACGCCACCCCCACGCCGGGAGGAGACAGCGATGTCGACGCAGGAAGCGGACGCGCAGCCCGAACCGAGGTCCGGCGGGTCGGGCCGCAGGGGGGTGTGGACCCAGCTGTGGTTCTGGGTGGTGGTGGGCATCACGGCCGGCGTCGTGGTCGGCCTCGCGGCCCCCGGCTTCGCCTCGGACCTCAAGTTCCTGCCCGACATCTTCATCCAGCTCATCAAGATGATCACCGCACCGGTCATCTTCTGCACCGTGATCGTCGGCATCGCCTCGATCGGCAGCCTCGCCGCCGCGGGCGGCATCGCGGCGCGCGCGCTGGCGTACTTCCTGCTGATGACGCTGCTGGCCCTCGGGCTCGGGCTGATCGTGGTCAACATCGTCCAGCCGGGTGCGGGCTTCCCGCCGATCCCGCCCGACCCCGAGACGCTCGCCGAGGCGCAGGCCGACGTCGCCAGCGGCGGCGACGAGGGCGGCGCGATCGGGTTCATCACGAACACGCTGCTGCCCGACAGCTTCGTCGGCCCGTTCGTCGAGAACGAGATCCTGCGCGTGCTCGTGCTGGCCATCCTCGTGGCCGCGGCGACGTCGATGCTCGCGCAGGCGCTGCGCAAGCGCGTGGTCGGCGGCATCGACCTCTTCGCCAAGGTCATCTTCGGCATGATCCGCCTGATCATGTTCCTCGCGCCCCTCGCGGCGTTCGGCGGGATCGCCTACACCGTCGGCGCCCTCGGCGGCGAGAGCCTCGGCAACCTCGCCGCGCTGATGGTCACCTTCTGGGCCACGTGCGCGCTGTTCGTGGTCGTGATCCTCGGTGGGGTCTCCGCGTACTCCGGGTTCAACATCTTCAAGCTGATCCGGATGATCAAGGACGAGATCCTCATCATCGTCGGCACGTCCTCGTCGGAGACGGTGCTGCCGCGCCTGCTGGCCAAGCTCGAGTCGGCCGGGGCGTCGCGCTCGACGGTCAGCATGGTGCTGCCCACCGGGTACTCGTTCAACCTCGACGGCACGTGCATCTACCTGACCATGGCCGCGCTGTTCATCGCCCAGGCCGGCGGGCAGGACCTGCCCTGGGGCGTCCAGATCGGCCTCGTCGCGCTGATGCTGCTGACGTCCAAGGGCGCGGCGGGCGTCTCCGGCGCGGGCCTGGTCACCCTCGCGGCCTCGCTGCAGGCGTTCGGCGGCGACTTCTACACCACCGAGTCGATCGCCATCGGCATCGCGATCATCGCCGGCATCGACCGCATCATGAGCGAGGGTCGCGCGCTGACCAACGTCATCGGCAACACCGTCGCCGTCATGGTGATCTCGGGGTGGAACGGCGACCGCGACGACGAGCGTTTCCAGGCCGCGCTCGACGATCCGGACCTCGTCCGCGACGCCATCGAGCAGGAGTTCGAGGGCGACGACGAGACCGACGAGGACGACGCCGACCGCACCACCGCCGTGCGCACCCCCGCGGGCGCGGGCTCGAGCGCCTGAGGCCGCGGGCACCTGACGAACACCGAGCGAAGGTCACCCCGGCTGCGTGCGACGCAGTCGGGGTGACCTTCGCTGCGACCCTCAGCCCGCTCCCCCACTGACACGAACGCGCCGTTCGCTGCTTCCAGCGCAGCGAACGGCGCGTTCGTTCGTTCACGGGCGACCACCGGAGCGCGCCGGAGGTCGGTAGACAGCGCGACGCAGGAGCGCTGGCTGCCGCACCTCCTTGGCGCGGAGGACTAGTAGGTCGGCAGCGAGGTGTCCACCTGCTGCGCCCAGCCGGTCACGCCGCCGCCCACGTGCACGGCGTCGGAGAAGCCGGCCTTCTGCAGCGCGGAGAGCGCCTCGGCGGAGCGCACGCCCGACTTGCAGTACAGGATCGTCTGGCGGTCCTGGGGGATCTCGGCGAAGGCCTCGCCCGACAGGATCCTGTCCTTGGGGATCAGCTTGGCGCCGGGGATGCGCACGATCTCCCACTCGTGGGGCTCGCGCACGTCGATGAGCTCGAACTTGTCGCCCGCGTCGATCTTCTGCTTGAGCTCCGGCGCGGTGATCGTGTGCCCGGCCGCGGCGGACTGGGCGTCGTCGGAGACGGTGCCGCAGAAGGCCTCGTAGTCGATGAGCTCGGTGATCTCGGCGGCGTTCGGGTCCCGGCGGATCTTGACCTCGCGGTACTCCATGTCCAGCGCGTCGTAGATCTTGAGACGGCCGAGCAGGGTGTCGCCGATGCCCGTGATCAGCTTGATCGCCTCGGTGACCATGATCGAGCCGATCGACGCGCACAGCACGCCCAGCACGCCGCCCTCGGCGCACGACGGGACCATGCCCGGCGGCGGGGGCTCGGGGTAGAGGTGCCGGTAGTTCAGCCCCTGGCCGTTCGGGGCGTCCTCCCAGAACACCGAGACCTGGCCCTCGAAGCGGAAGATCGAGCCCCAGACGTACGGCTTGCCGAGCAGCACGGCCGCGTCGTTGACGAGGTAGCGCGTGGCGAAGTTGTCGGTGCCGTCGAGGATCAGGTCGTAGTCGCGGAAGATGTCCAGCGCGTTCGACGAGTCCAGCGGGACCTCGTGGAGGTTCACCGTGACGAGCGGGTTGATCTCGGCGACGGACTACTTGGCCGACTGCGCCTTCGGCTTGCCGATGTCCGACTGGCCGTGGATGACCTGGCGCTGCAGGTTCGACTCGTCGACGACGTCGAAGTCGACGACGCCGAGCGTGCCCACGCCCGCGGCGGCCAGGTACAGCAGCGCCGGGCTGCCGAGCCCGCCCGCGCCGACGACCAGCACCTTCGCGTTCTTCAGGCGCTTCTGCCCGTCGACCCCCACGTCGGGGATGATCAGGTGACGGCTGTACCGGGCGACCTCGTCCTTGGTCAGCTCCGCGGCCGGCTCCACCAGGGGCGGCAGGGATGCCATGACGGCCCTCAACTCCCTATCGACTGCTCGTTGCTCGGGTCCTCACCGCCCACAACCGCGGCGGCGCCCGCCGTGTTCCCGTGGGGTCAGCCCGAGGCCGGGACCGCACCCTGCGGGTAGGGCCAGGCGTTGGGGGCGCACGTCTTGCCGTCGCGCGGGATCTGCGTGCCCTGCGGGTTCTCCTCGGTGAGCTGGGCCAGGTAGTCGTTCGCCGTCCCGAAGCTCTGCTGCATCATCACCGGCGCGAGGCCGCCGTTCACGAGACACGGCACGTGCGGGTTGTTGAAGACGTGCCCGACCTCGTGTTTGACGGCGTACTGGCGGTACAGGCCCAGCTGACCGTCGAAGGCGCCGGCGCCGCGCACCCACCGGGACCCGTTGATGAGCACGCGCCCGATGTCGGACTTCCAGCACGACGCGTCGTAGCGGATCGAGTAGCCGCACTGGCCCCGCGCGGTGGTCTGCGCGGTGAGGCTGACGCGGAAGTCGGGCACGCCGGTGTCGATGCGCCGCACGGCGATCTGCCCGGACCCGACCCAGCTGCGCGGATCGGTCAACGTGGCGTCGACGGCGGTGGCGAAGGCCTGCTCGCCCTCGGCGATCGTGATGCCGTCCTCGACCTCGACCATGTAGGTCCACACGCGGCCGGTGCCGACCTGCGCGGTGGTGCCCGGGACGACGTGCCACGTCCCCGCGCCCGTGGCCGGGAACGTGCCGCCGGCGGGGAGCTCGGCGGTCGGGATGTCGACGTTCTGCCCGACGCCGGGCGGGGCCTCGCCCACCACCGGCGGGGGGCTGACGGGCGGTGCGAGCAGCGGCGACGCGGACCCCGGGTCGCCCTCGGGCGACACGGCCTCGATCACGGCCAGGACGGTGAGCACCACCAGCGCGGGGACGACCCAGGTCCGCCACGTCCGCAGGACCGACGCGACGGGACCCCGGCGCGCCGGCGCCGCCTCGCGACGGCGCGGGGCCTCGCGAGCCGGGCGCGGGTCGGGCGGCAGGCCCTCGACCGTCTCGGTACGGGCGCCGCGCGCCCGTCCCGGGGGTGCCACGTCGGGCGGGGAGTCGGCGGTGGCGTCCTCCCCGTCGGCGGTGCGCCTGGCCGGGCGGGTCACACGGGCACTGTCCCATACGCCGAACGGCCCGACCGAGTCACTCCCCGTGACACCTCGGCCCGCGCCGCCCCCGCCCACGACCCGTCGGCGGCGGCGTCGAGCAGGCCGACCACG
>CADCTH010000014.1 GCA_902805495.1 uncultured Actinomycetospora sp. | reverse complement strand
CGCTCGGCCCGGCCGGCGTGCCGGTCGCCCGCAGCGCCGCCGGGATCGCGCCGGTGGGCGCGGCGGCGATCCGCGGGTCGACCGGCAGCGGCGCGGCGCCCGCCGTGGTGCGGGTCTGGCCGGTGCGCGGGTCCGGGGTGTCCGGCGTGATCGACGCCTGCACGCTGGTGTCCGTGGTCGGGTTGGCCCCCGGCACGGCGTCGACCGGCGCCTGCTCCTCGACGTGGATCGTCAGGTTGAACAGGAACGCGACGGACTCCTCGCGGATGCCCTCCATCATGGAGGTGAACATCTCGAAGCCCTCGCGCTTGTACTCGATCTTGGGATCGCGCTGGGCCATCGCTCGCAGGCCGATGCCCTGCTTGAGGTAGTCCATCTCGTAGAGGTGCTCGCGCCACTTGCGGTCGAGCACCGACAGGACCACCTGGCGCTCCAGCTCGCGCATCCCGCCCTGGGGCGCGATGCGGTCGATCTCGTCCTCGCGGCGCGCGTAGGCCTCGAGCGCGTCGTGGGTGAGCACCTCGACCAGCAGGTCGCGGTCGATGTCGTCGTGCTCCTCGAGCAGGTCCTGCCACGAGGTGCCGACGGGGTAGAGCTGCCCCAGCCCGGTCCAGAGCTTCTCGAGGTCCCAGTCCTCGCTGTAGCCCTCGGACGTGGCGCCGTCGACGTAGGCGGTGACCACGTCGATGATCATGTTCTGGACCTGGTCGGAGAGGTTCTCGCCCTCGAGGACCCGGCGGCGCTCGGCGTAGACCACCGTGCGCTGCTGGTTCATCACCTCGTCGTACTCGAGGATGTCCTTGCGGGCCTCGAAGTTCTGCTGCTCGACCTGCGTCTGGGCGCTGCGGATCGCCCGCGAGACCATCTTGGCCTCGATGGGCATGTCCTCGGGCAGGTTGAAACGGGTCATGATCGCTTCGACCATGGCGCCGTTGAACCGCCGCATCAGCTCGTCGCCCAGCGACAGGTAGAACCGCGACTCGCCCGGGTCCCCCTGACGGCCGGAGCGGCCGCGCAGCTGGTTGTCGATGCGCCGCGACTCGTGGCGCTCGGTGCCCAGGACGTAGAGGCCACCGGCCTCCTTGACCTCCTCGGCCTCGCGCTCGACCTCGTCCTTGACCTCGGCGAGCGTGTCGTCCCACGCCGCCTCGTACTCCTCGCGGGAGTCGACGGGGTCGAGACCCTTGGCGCGCAGGCGCTGGTCGGCGATGAAGTCGGGGTTGCCGCCGAGCACGATGTCGGTGCCGCGGCCGGCCATGTTGGTGGCGACGGTGACCGACCCGCGCCGCCCGGCCTCGGCGATGATCTGGGCTTCCTGCTCGTGGAACTTGGCGTTGAGCACCGAGTGCTCCACACCGCGCTGGGTGAGCAGCTTGGCCAGGTACTCCGAGCGCTCGACGCTCGTGGTGCCGATGAGCACCGGCTGGCCGCGCTCGAAGTGCTCGGCGACGTCGTCGGCCACGGCCTCGAACTTCGCGGCCTCGGTCTTGTAGACCAGGTCGGGCTGGTCGAGACGCTGCGGCTTCCGGTTGGTCGGGATGGTGACCACGCCGAGCTTGTAGGTCTTCGAGAGCTCCGCCGCCTCGGTCTGGGCGGTACCGGTCATCCCGCACAGCTTCTCGTAGAGGCGGAAGTAGTTCTGCAGCGTGATCGTGGCCAGCGTCTGGTTCTCGGCCTTGATCTCGACGCCTTCCTTGGCCTCGATCGCCTGGTGCAGGCCCTCGTTGTAGCGCCGGCCCAGCAGGACGCGGCCGGTGAACTCGTCGACGATGAGGACCTCGCCGTCGCGGACGATGTAGTCCTTGTCGCGGAGGAAGAGCTCCTTGACCTTGACCGCGTTGTTCAGGTAGCCGACGAGCGGGGTGTTGGCCGCCTCGTAGAGGTTCTCGATGCCGAGCTGGTCCTCGATGAAGGACACGCCCTCCTCGGTGACACCGATCGTCTTCTTGCGCTCGTCGACCTCGTAGTGGACGTCCTTGGTCATCTTCGGGGCGAGGCGCGCGAACTCGGTGTACCAGCGCGCGCTCTGCTCGGCGGGCCCGGAGATGATCAGCGGGGTGCGGGCCTCGTCGATGAGGATCGAGTCGACCTCGTCGACGATCGCGAAGGCGTGGCCGCGCTGCACGCACTCGGCCTTGGACCAGGCCATGTTGTCGCGCAGGAAGTCGAAGCCGAACTCGTTGTTCGTGCCGTAGGTGATGTCGGCGCGGTACGCCGCGCGGCGCTGGTCGGACGGCATGCCCGAGTAGATGGCGCCGACCTCGAGCCCGAGGAAGCGGTGCACGCGGCCCATCCACTGCGAGTCGCGCTGGGCCAGGTAGTCGTTCACCGTGACGACGTGGACGCCCTCGCCGGCGATCGCGTTGAGGTAGGCGGGCAGCGTCGAGACCAGCGTCTTGCCCTCGCCGGTGCGCATCTCGGCGATGTTGCCCATGTGCAGGGCCGCCCCGCCCATGAGCTGCACCGGGTAGTGGAACTGGCCCAGCGTGCGGGACGCGGCCTCGCGCACCACGGCGAACGCCTCGGGCAGCAGGTCGTCGAGCGACTCGCCGTCGGCGTAGCGCTCGCGGAACTCGTCGGTCTTGCCCTTGAGCTCGGCGTCGGTCAGCTCGGCGATCTCGTCGGCGAACGTGTCGACGTAGTCCGCGATCTTGCCGAGGCGCTTGACCGTGCGCGTCTCGCCGGCGCGCAGCAGTCGGTTCAGGACCACGCTGGTGACCTCGCTCGTGCTCATCGGCGCCACGGGAACGGGCCGCCCCGGCGCGTGCCGGCACGGGCCCGACTCCCATGGTAGGTGCTCCGGAGACGGGGCCCGTGGCCGCGTGCGGCGCGGCTGCTCGGGGGCGTCCGCACACACCCGCCCGGACCGCGGTGCGGCCCGGGCGGCTGTGGCGCGGCTCAGACGAGGGCGATGACGCCGTAGTCGTAGCCGTGGCGGCGGTAGACCACGCTCGGGCGTCCCGTCGCGGCGTCGGCGAACAGGAAGAAGTCGTGGCCGACGAGCTCCATCTGCGAGAGCGCGTCGTCCACCGACATGGGCACCGCGTGGTGCTCCTTGCGCCGCACGATCTGCCCGGGCCGGTGCCCGTCCTCGGCGGTCCCGTTCTCCGCGGCCCCGTTCTCCGCGGTCCCCGTGTCGCTGCCCGTGCCGTTGCCCGATCTCGGCGTGTCGTCGGCCGCCGGGCGCGCGGACGGGAGGTCGACCGGCCAGGCGGACCCGGGTATCTCGTGGACCCCCGCCCGGTCGTCGCGCTCGTCCTCGCGCTCCAGCAGGCCCGTCGCCGCGCCCGCCGCCTCCGCGTCGGTCAGGGCGCTCGTCGCGCGGGCCACCGAGATCGGCACGCGCCGGCCGTGGCTCACACGGCGCCGGTCGTGGGCGCGGCGCAGGCGGGCCTCGAGACGGGCCACGGCCTGGTCCAGCGCACAGTAGAAGTCCGCCGCGCCACCCTCACCGCGCACCACGGGGCCGCGTCCGCGACCGGTGATCTCCACGCGCTGGCAGTCCTTGCTGCGGCGCGGGTTCGGCTCGTGGGAGAGCTGGACCTCCATCCGCACGATCTTGTGGTCGTAGCGCTCCAGGCGAGCGAGCTTGTCGGACACGTGCTCGCGGAAGTGCTGCGGGACCTCGACGTTGCGTCCACAGAGAACGATCTCCACTGGCGACCTCCCGGTCGGGGGTGACGAGAACGCGGTCGGCCCGGGGAGGAGTCGGTGTGCCCTCGGCCGGGGGTGGCGACCGCGTCTACTGCGACGTTCGCGCCTCCTGTCGTGCACCGAGTCAGGATGTGGTGCGTCACCGTAGTGTCGACCGGCCGTCCCGCGGAAGGTCCGATCTGCCCGATGCGTGCGAGCGGATGACGCCCGGTCGGCGGGTTCACGCGACGTCGCGGCGCCCGCACGGGTGACGGGGAGCGCCGGGGACCGTCCCCACCCGGACGAGGGAGCGCTGCGCGCGGCGGTCCGCGAGCGTGAGCACCACGACGACGTCCACCGGACGCCCCGCGGCGGCCAGCCGCGCGGTGGCGGCCCGCGCCGTCGCGCCGGTGGTCAGGACGTCGTCGAGCAGCACGACCGCACACCCCGGCGGCGGCAGGCCGCGCGGGCGCACGCGCAGGTGCCGGGCGAGGTTGTCGGCGCGCG
>CADCTH010000013.1 GCA_902805495.1 uncultured Actinomycetospora sp. | reverse complement strand
CTGCACCGCCTGGCAGAACGTCTCGTGGGGACCGGTGTGGACGAAGGCGTCGAGGGACGCGTAGGCCCGGGCGAGCTCGGTGCCGCCGCGGAAGCCGAGGAAGTGCGCTGACGGGAGCAGCTCGCCCAGGCGTGCCCGCGACGGACCCTCGCCGACCACGACGACGCGCACCCCGGGCAGCCCCTCGAGCGCGGCGAGCCGTTCGACCCGCTTCTCCGGCGCGAGGCGCCCGACGTAGCCCACGAGCAGCTCGCCGTGGGGCGCGAGCGCGGCGCGCAGGTCGTGGTCGCGGCGCGCCGGGTTGAACCGGACGGTGTCGACGCCGCGGCCCCACCGGTGCACGCGGGGCACGCCGTGGGTGCGCAGCGCGTCCACCGCCCAGCGCGACGGGGCCAGCGTGCGGGCGGCCCCGGAGTGCAGGCGGCGGATCCAGCGCCAGGCGGCGCGGGCGGTCAGGCCGATGCCGTACGACGCGGCGAAGCCGGCCACGTCGGTCTGGTAGACGGCCACCGCCGGCACGCGCATCCGGCGCGCGACGGTCAGCGCCCGCGCCCCGAGCACGAACGGCGACGCCAGGTGCACGACGTCGGGGCGGAACTCGGCGAGCGCGGCGCGAACCGCCGGCGTCGGCACCCCGACGGGCAGCGAGTCCACCACCGGCAGGTCGACGGCCGGGACGCGCACGACGGGCACCTCCGGGGCGCCGGGCACCTCGTCGGGGCCCGCGCCGGGCGCGATGACCATCGCCTCGTGCCCGCGGCGCCGCAGGTGGGCGACGACCTGGAGCACGGAGTTGGTGACGCCGTTGACGGCGGGGAGGAAGGACTCGGTGACGACGGCGACGCGCACATCCCGACCGTGGCCGCCCCGGGGCCCCTGCGGCCGACCACGACGTGTCGCGTGACCCAACACCGACCCAACACTGGGCCGACCCGGGTACGCGACCCGTGGGTGAGATCCTCCCGAGGTCACCGAGGGTCATGCGACGACCGTCCCGCTCGCCGCCGCCCGGCGTGTCCTTCCGGGCCGAGGCGGCGTGTCGACCACGGACGGTCGACCTCGTGCCCGCCGATGGGATGGACGGGCGACCCCTCCGTGTTGACACCGGCCCCGAACTGTCGGCTACTGGACACGTCGCTGGACCATCGGCGACCCGGGGAACCCGGGGAAGGAGGACCGTGGGCGACGACCCGCGCACTCCCTCGTCGGGGATCCCGCTGCGCCTCGCCGAGGACGACCTCGAGCGGCCGTCGTCCGCGCGCGTCTACGACTACCTGCTCGGGGGCACCTCGCACGGCGCGGTCGACCGCCGCCTCGGCCGGGAGCTCGTCGACGCCGAGCCCCTCGTCGTGCCCATCGTGCGCGAGAACCGGTCGTTCCTGCGCCGCGCCGTCACCTTCCTCGCGCGCGCCGGGATCGACCAGTTCCTCGACCTCGGGTCCGGCATCCCGACCATGGGCAACACCCACGAGGTGGCGCGGCGCGTCGTCCCGGACGCCCGCGTCGCCTACGTCGACGTCGACCCGGTCGCGGTGGAGCACGGCGAGCTGCGGCTCGGGCGCGTCACGGGCGTCACGGTGTCCCGGGGCGACCTGCGCCGGCCCGACGACGTGCTCGCGACCCCCGCCGTTCGCGACGTGCTCGACCTCGGCCGCCCCGTCGGCCTGCTGATGTTCTCGGTGCTCCAGCACGTCCCCGACGGCGAGGAGGCCCGCGCCGTGGTCGCCGATTACCTCGCGCGCCTGGTGCCGGGCAGCGCGCTGGCCGTCTCGCACCTGTCCGGGGACGACCCGCGCGTCGACGTCGGCGCGCTGCGCCGGCTCAGCAGTGCCTACCCGCGGGGCGCGATCACCCCGCGGTCGGGCGGCGAGCTCGCCGGGATCGTCGCGGGCGTCGAGATCGTCGCGCCGGGGCTCGTGTTCGCGGCGCAGTGGCGCCCGGAGCCGCGGCGCGCCGGCGACCCGGACGGCGAGCCGTGCTGCGGGCACCGCGCCGCGGTCGGCTTCGTGCCCGCCCGGTAGCGCCCCGCCCGTCTCGCTCCCCGCACGACCCGCCGCACCGTTCGGAGCAACGCGGAGGACGAGTCACTGCTCCGTTCGCCGCCCGACGCGGGACGCCGACCACTTACCGCGACACTCCGCGCTCGGTTCGTGACGGCTCGTCACTAAAGGTCTCGGTGCGGTTACGGTTTCTCCCGTCGCCCGCTCCCCAGCGCACCTTCCCGGGCCGACGCACGGGTCGGTCCCCCGCCGACCGGAACGAACCCCGAACGGATCGGAGTCCCGATGTCTGGACGCCACCACATGCCCTGCCCCTCGTCCCGCCCCGTGCTGCGCGCGGGCGTGGTCGCCGCGGTCGCCGTCACCGGCCCGCTGGCGATCGCCGGGACGGCCGTGGCCGCGCCGGCGGCGTCGTCGGGCACCTGGGACCGCCTCGCGATGTGCGAGAGCACCCAGAACTGGGACGCCGACACCGGGAACGGGTTCAAGGGCGGGCTGCAGTTCACCGACTCGACGTGGGAGGAGTTCGGCGGCGAGCAGTACGCCTCGTCCCCCGACGAGGCCTCCCGCACCGAGCAGATCGCCGTGGCCCGCAAGGTGCAGGAGGAGCAGGGCTGGAACGCCTGGCCGACCTGCTCGGAGGAGCTGGGCCTGCAGTAGCGATGCCAGCGTGGGGGCCACGCTGGCGTTGAACGCCAGGAAATCCCCCCGCTCGCCCGAGGCGCTGGAACGATGTCGGGCATGCCCGACGCCGACGTCATCGTGGTCGGGGCCGGCCTCGCCGGCCTCGTCGCCACCGCCGAGCTCGCCGACGCCGGACGCCGCGTGCTCCTGGTCGACCAGGAGCCCGAGGCGTCGCTCGGCGGGCAGGCGTGGTGGTCGTTCGGCGGGCTCTTCCTCGTCGACAGCCCCGAGCAGCGGCGCCTGCGCGTGCGCGACTCGTTCGACCTCGCCTGGTCGGACTGGACCTCCAGCGCCGGCTTCGACCGTCCCGACGAGGACCGCTGGGGCCGCGAGTGGGCCCGCGCCTACGTCGAGTGGGCCGCCGGCGAGAAGCGCCCGTGGCTGCACGCGATGGGCGTGCGCTTCTTCCCCGTCGTCGGCTGGGCCGAGCGCGGCGGCGCGTCGGCCACCGGCCACGGCAACTCCGTGCCGCGCTTCCACATCGTCTGGGGCACCGGGCCGGGCATCCTCGAGCCGTTCCTGCGCCGGGTGCAGGCCGCCGTCGACGACGGCCGCGTCGTCATCCGCCACCGCCACCGCGTGGACGCCCTCGAGGTCACCGCGGGCGCGGTGACCGGGGTGTCGGGCACCGTCCTCGAACCCAGCGAGGTGGCCCGCGGCGAGTCGAGCTCGCGCACCACGACCGGCTCCTTCGCCCTGAGCGCCCCGAGCGTCGTGGTCACCTCCGGCGGCATCGGCGGCGACCACGACGCCGTGCGCCGCCACTGGCCCGAGCGCCTGGGCCCGCCGCCGCAGCACATGATCTCCGGGGTGCCCGCGCACGTCGACGGGCGCATGATCGGGATCAGCGAGGACGCCGGCGCGCGCGTCGTCAACCGCGACCGGATGTGGCACTACACCGAGGGCATCGCCAACCACTCGCCGGTCTGGCCGCTGCACGGCATCCGCATCCTGCCCGGGCCGTCGTCGCTGTGGTTCGACGCCGAGGGGAACCGGCTGCCCCCGCCGCTGTGGCCGGGCTTCGACACGCTCGCGACGCTCGCGCACATCCGGCGCACCGGCCACGACCACACCTGGTTCGTGCTGACCCAGCGCATCCTCGAGAAGGAGTTCGCGCTGTCGGGCTCCGAGCAGAACCCCGACTTCACCGGCCGGGACATCCGGCTGACGCTCCAGCGGGTGCGCCCGGGGCCCACCGAGCCGGTCGCGGCGTTCCAGCGCTCCGGCGAGGACTTCGTGGCGGCCGACTCGCTGGGCGAGCTGGTGGACCGCATTAACGCCCTGACGCCGACAGCACTGCTCGATGCGGCGAAGGTGGAGCGCGAGGTGCTGGCCCGCGACGCCGAGCTCGCCAACCCGTACGGCAAGGACGGGCAGATCGCCGCGATCCGCAACGCCCGCGCCTACCTCGGCGACCGCCTCGTGCGCACCGCCCCGCCGCACCGGATCCTCGACCCCGCCGCCGGCCCGCTCGTCGCCGTCAAGCTGCACGTGCTGACGCGCAAGACCCTCGGCGGGCTCTGGACCGACCTCGACGGCCGCGTCCTGCGCGCCGACGGGACGCCGTTCCCCGGGCTGTACGCGGCGGGCGAGGCCGCGGGCTTCGGGGGAGGCGGGGTGCACGGCTACCGGTCGCTGGAGGGGACGTTCCTCGGCGGCTGCCTGTTCTCCGGACGGCAGGTCGGACGGGCGCTGGGGTGAGGCTCAGCGCGTCCGGCGGTCCCGACAGGGGGGCGTCGGGGCGCAGCCTCCGGCGCCCGGGTCAGGCGGGCGCGCCGGAGTCGGTGCCGATCCAGATGCGCACGATCGACCCGTGGGAGGCCGGGGTGCCGGGCTCGGGATCCTGGCGGGCGATGTGGGCGCGTCCGGCGCCCGTGTGGAACGCGTTCTCGGG
>CADCTH010000012.1 GCA_902805495.1 uncultured Actinomycetospora sp. | reverse complement strand
GCGCTGGTGGTCGACGACCACGGGTGGGTCGCCGCGTCCACGGGGCTGGCGCCGCGCGACCGCGTCGCGGTCCCGCGAGCCGGCGAGGCGCTGCTCGTGCACGGGCTCGGCGCCTGCCTGCCCGAGCGCGTCCCGGGCGGCTGGCTGCTGCGGCCGTCGTCCGCGACGGGGCCGGGCGCGACGCTGCTGCTGCTGGACCTCGACGCCGACCCGCCGGGCGCGGTCGTCGAGGGGCGCGAGGAGTGGCGCCACGCCCTCGGTCGGCGCCACCTGCAGATCCTGGCGCTGCTCATGGCCGCGGGCAGCGAGGGCCTGGACGCGGCGGCGATCAGCCGCGCGCTCTACGACGACGCCGACCACCTCGTCACCGTGCGCGCGGAGCTCTCCCGGCTGCGCCGCGTGCTCGGCGGGCTGCTCGCGGCGCGGCCGTACCGGATCGCGCCCGGCGTCGAGGTGGTGCCGCCGTCGCCGCAGGACACCGCGCGGTTGTTCGGGGCCGCTGCAACACCGCTGCAACCCTGGCCGTGACCGGGGTCACTCCTCTGGGATGAGGGGCGACCCCGTCCCGGAGGAGGAAGCGTGAGAGCTGCTCGCTATCACGGGCGCGGCGACATCCGCGTGGAGGACCTGCCCGAGCCCCACGCCGGCCCGGGCCAGGTGCAGGTGGCCGTCGAGTGGTGCGGGATCTGCGGCACCGACCTGCACGAGTACCTCGACGGGCCGATCTTCGCCCCAACCCCGGAGGCGCCGCACCCGCTGACCGGCGGGGCCGTGCCGATCACGCTGGGCCACGAGTTCGCCGGGGTGGTGTCCGAGATCGGCGAGGGCGTCACCGGGCTGTCCGAGGGCGACCGGGTGGTCGTCGAGCCCTACGACGTGTGCGGGACCTGCGTCGCGTGCCGGTCCGGGCGCTACAACGTCTGCCGCTCGCTCGGCTTCGTCGGGCTGGACGGGGACCAGGGCGGTTTCGCCGAGCGGGCCGTCGTCGACCGGCGGTGGGTGCACCCCATCGGCGACCTGACCACCCAACAGGGCGCCCTCGTCGAGCCCCTCGCCGTCGGCTACCACGCCACCAAGCTCTCCGGCCTCGAGGCGGGACAGACCGCCGTGGTGTTCGGCGCCGGGCCGGTCGGCCTCGTCACCGCGGCCGCGCTGCGCGCCGTCGGTGCTGGGCAGGTCGTCGTGGTCGAGCCCGCCGACGCCCGCCAGGCGCAGGCGCCCGGCGCCGGCGCGGACGTCGTGCTGGACCCGACCGAGGAGGACGTCCCGGAGCGCGTCCGCGAGCTCACCGGCGGCGCCGGGGCGGACGTCACCTTCGAGTGCGCGGGCCTCGACCCCGTGCTCGCCCAGGCCGTCGCCTCGACCCGCCCCGGCGGGACCTGCGTCAACGTCTCGATCTGGGGCCACCCGGCCACCTTCGACGTCAACTCCCTCGTCCTGTCCGAGATCCGGCTCATCGGCTCGCTCGCCTACGCCGGCCGGCACCCCGAGGTCATCGAGCTCGTCCGCGACGGGGTCGTCGACGTCGAGCAGTTCATCACCGGGCGCATCGCCCTCGACGACATCGTCGACCAGGGATTCCGCGAGCTCATCGACCACAAGGAGACCAACGTGAAGATCCTGGTGCACCCGTGACGGCGGCCGGGGTCCGCTGCGCCGTCGTGACCGGCGCCGGACGGGGGATCGGGGCCGCCATCGCCCGCCGGCTGGCCGGTGACGGGCTCGCGGTGATGGTGTCCGACATCGACGCGGAGACCGCGCAGGGCGTGGCGCAGGAGATCACCGACGCCGGCGGCCAGGCCGCGTCGACCGCCACCGACGTCGCCGACCGCGACGCCGGCCTGGCGCTGGTCGCCGCGGCGCGGGAGCGGTTCGGCTCGGTCGACGTGATGGTGGCGAACGCGGGGATCGCGCAGGTCAAGACGCTGCGCGAGGTGACGCCCGACGACCTGGGGCGGATGCTGTCGATCAACGTCGGCGGCGTGCTGTGGTGCCTGCAGGCCGCGGCCGAGGTGATGATCGAGCAGGGGACCGGCGGCAAGATCATCAACGCGGCGTCGATCGCCGGGCACCAGGGCTTCGACCACCTCGGGCACTACTCGGCGTCGAAGTTCGCGGTGCGGGCGCTGACCCAGGCCGCGGCCAAGGAGCTGGCGCCCCACCAGATCACCGTCAACGCCTACTGCCCGGGCATCGTCGGCACCACGATGTGGGACGAGATCGACCAGGGGCTCGGCGGCTACCTCGGCACCGGCAAGGGCGAGGCGCTGGCGCAGTACTCGCAGCTCATCGCGCTGGGCCGGGTGCAGACGCCCGAGGACGTCGCGTCCTTCGTCTCGTACCTGGCGAGCCGCGACGCCGACTACATGACCGGCCAGGCGGTGGTGATCGACGGCGGGATCGTGATGGTGTGACGCGCGGTCGGGGGTGTCCGAGTTGACCATCGGAGTGGCGGGGGTAACATCACGGCCATGCAGGCGCTGCGTCGAGAGGTAGTACTCCGGCGCGCCGGGTGAGCCAGGTCCCCGGCGCGCACCTTCCGCTCGTCCCCGTCGCCGGGGGCTGAGCCCGAGGCCTGGCTCGGATCCACCGCACGCACGGATCCCCAGGAGCAGCGCCGTGACCACGCTCGAGCCGGCCCCCGCCACGTACGCCCCCGCCCCCCGTCGCGCCTCGCGACTGCCGCGGCCCTTCACCATCCTCACCACCGGCGGGATGCCGGGGGTCATGGACCTCGCGTCGGCGCTGTGCTCGTTCGGCTACCGCGTCCCCGACTTCTCGGTCGACGTCCACGAGGGCGTCAGCTGCTCGTGCATCCAGTGCACGGTCGCGCTCACCGCCGCCGAGTGCGCCGAGTTCGCCGACCGCGTCCGCACGCTGCCCGGCGTCCTCTCGATCGAGCCCAGCTAGTCGGCCGCGCCGAGGAGATCGCGCTCCGGTGGTCACGACGCGAGCATGATGGGGTGGTGAGCAACGACGCCCGCCGCGGCGACCAGGACCGGCCAGGGGAGTGGTCCAACCCCCTCGAGGACCTGATCGGGCGCCTCGTCGAGGGCTTCGGCGATCTCGGACGTCCCGACGAGGGCCCGCCGCCACCACGGGGCCGACGCGAGGACACCCGCACCCCGGTGCTCGACCGGTTCGGGCGCGACCTCACCGCCATGGCCCGGGCCGGGCGCCTCGACCCCGTCGTCGGCCGGGAGCGCGAGGTCGCCGCGGTCCTGGAGATCCTGGGACGGCGGACCAAGAACAACCCCGTGCTCGTCGGGGACCCGGGCGTCGGCAAGACCGCGATCGTCGAGGGCATCGCGGCGCGGATCGCGGCCGGCTCGGTGCCCGGGACGCCCGGGCGGCGGGTCGTGGCGCTCGACCTCGCCGGGCTGGTCGCGGGCACCAAGTACCGCGGCGAGTTCGAGGAGCGGCTGCGGCGCCTCGTCGACGAGGTCACGGCCACCGACCGCGGCGTCGTGCTCTTCCTCGACGAGCTGCACACCGTCGTCGGGGCGGGGGCGGGCGTCGAGGGGACGATGGACGCCGCGGACATCCTCAAGCCGGCGCTCGCCCGCGGGGAGCTGCAGGTCGTGGGTGCGACGACGCTGGACGAGTACCGCCGCCACGTGGAGTCCGACCCCGCGCTCGAGCGCCGGTTCGCGCCGATCACCGTCGACGAGCCGAGCGTCGAGCAGACCGTGGGGATCCTCGAGGGGCTGCGCGCCCGCTACGAGGAGCACCACGGCGTGCGCCTGCCCGAGGACACCCGCCGGGCCGCCGTGGAGCTCACCGCGCGTCACGTCCGCGACCGCTTCCTGCCCGACAAGGCGATCGACGCCATGGACACCGCCGCCGCCCGCGTGCGCCTGCGCCGCGCCGAGGACCCGGGCGCGTCCGCCACGGTGACCGTCGCCGACGTCGCCCAGGTGGTCGCCGACCGCACGGGCCTGCCCGTCGCGCACCTCACCGACTCCGAGCGCACCCGCCTGCTGGGGCTGGCCGAGCACCTGCGGCGGCGCGTCGTGGGCCAGGACCACGCGCTGGAGGCGGTCACCGACGCCGTGCTCGCCGGGCGCGCCGGGATGGGGCAGCCCGGGCGGCCGGTGGCGTCGTTCCTGTTCGCGGGCCCGACCGGGGTCGGCAAGACCGAGCTCGCCCGCGCGCTCGCCGAGGCGCTGCACGGGTCCGACGAGCGCCTCGTGCGCCTCGACCTCGGCGAGTTCCGCGAGGCGCACACCGTCGCCCGCCTCACCGGCGCGCCGCCCGGCTACATCGGGCACGACCGCCCGGGCGAGCTCACCGAGGCGATCCGGCGGACGCCGTCCTGCGTGGTGCTGCTCGACGAGATCGAGAAGGCGCACCCGGACGTCCTCGCCATGCTGCTCGGGGTGCTCGACGCGGGGCGGCTCACCGACGGGCGCGGGCGCACGGTGTCGTTCGCCGACGCCGTCGTGATCATGACGAGCAACCTCGGGGCGTCGGCGCTGACCGAGGGCCGCGAGGTCGACGAGGCGCGCAGCGCGGTGGTCTCGGCCCTGGCGCGCGCCCTGCGCCCGGAGTTCCTCGGCCGCGTCGACGAGGTCGTGCTGTTCACCCCGCTCGGCCCCGAGGAGCGGCGCGCGGTGGTGGAGCTGTTCCTCGACGGGACGCGCGAGCGCCTCGCCGCCCAGGAGGTCGGGCTGACCGTGACGCCCGCGGCCGTGGACGCGCTGGTGACGCGCGGCCACGACCCGGCGCTGGGCGCGCGGCCGATGCGCCGGGTCGTGACCCGCGAGGTCGACCGGGCGCTGTCGCGGCGCATCGTCGCGGGCGCCCTGCGTCCCGGCGGGCACGCGACCGTCGACGCCCCGGACCCGGAGGGCCCGCTGACGATCGAGGTCACGGGCTAGGGGCGGGCGAGGATCGCGCGGCCCGTGCCAGCGTGGGGGCCACGCTGGCGTTCAACGCCAGGAAAGGCCCCACGATCACCCCGGGGTGCTACTCCACCGTGACGCTCTTGGCGAGGTTGCGCGGCTTGTCGATGTCGCGCCCGAGCACCGCGGCGCAGTGGTAGGCCAGCTGCTGCAGGGGGACGCCGAGCAGGATCGGGTCCAGCTCGGGCTACAGGCGCGGCACGCGCAGGACGGCGTCGGCGAGGCCGTCCGGGAGCTCCGCGTTGGTCACCGCGATCACCGGGCCGCCGCGGGCCTTGATCTGCTCGATCGTGCTGGTGTTCTTGCCGACCAGCTCGTCGTCGGGCACGACGACGACGCACGGCATCGACGGGTCGACCAGCGCGAGCGGCCCGTGCTTGAGCTCCGCCGCCGCGTACGCCTCGGCGTGGATGTAGGAGATCTCCTTGAGCTTCTGCGCCCCCTCGCGGGCGACCGCGGCGCCGCGCACGCGGCCCAGGAAGAACATCGACCGCGCGTCGGCGTAGCGCCGCGCCACCTCGGCCACCGCGTCGGACGGCGCCAGCGCCGCCTCCACCGCGTCCGGGAGCCGCCGCAGCCCCTCGACGAGCCGCGTGCCGTGCGCCGAGGAGAGGTCGCGCACCCGGCCCAGCAGCAGCGCGAGCAGCGTGAACGACGTAGCCATCGAGCTGAACGCCTTCGTCGAGGCGACCGACACCTCGGGGCCCGCGTGCAGGAACATGCCCGCGCCGCACTGGCGGGCGATCGCCGAGCCGATGACGTTGACGACGCCGACGACCCGCCCGCCCTTGCGCTGGAGCTCCTCGACCGCGGCGAGCGTGTCGATGGTCTCGCCGGACTGGCTCACCGCCACGTAGAGCGTCTCGGGGTCGACGAGCGGGTTGCGGTAGCGGAACTCGCTGGCCTGCTCGGCGTCCGCGGGGATGCGGGCGAGCTCCTCCACGAGACCGGCGCCGATCTGGCCGGCGTAGAGGGCCGACCCGCACCCGAGGAACGTGACGCGCCGGATGCCCCGGAGCTCGCGCGGATCGAGCCGCAGCCCGTCGAGGCGCGCCGTGGCGAAGCGGGCGTCGAGCCGTCCGGCCAGCACGCGGCGCAGGGCCGCCGGCTGCTCGTGGATCTCCTTGGACAGGAAGTCGGGGTGGCCGTCGAGCTCGTAGGCCTCGTCGTCCACGTCG
>CADCTH010000011.1 GCA_902805495.1 uncultured Actinomycetospora sp. | reverse complement strand
CCGCGCGCGCGGCGCGTCACCACCGGGCCGGCCGGGCTCGCGCTGCGCCTGCACGACGGGGTGGACGTCGACACCGTCCTGACCCTGACCAGCTGGCAGACCAGCATGCTCGCCCTGCAGGCCGACCTGCTGGGCCTGCACGCGCTGGGCCTGCGGGCCGTGGTGTGCGAGACGGGCAACCCGCCGGTGCACGCCGAGCAGGCCGTGCGCGACGGGGTGTGGGAGGTCGACGGCGCCGAGCTGCTGCGCATGGCCGCCGGGCTCAACCGCGGTGTCGACGCCGACGGGGTGGAGCTGGGCGTGGCGACGTCGTTCCGGCTCGGCGCCCGCTTCACGCCCGGCGCCGAGGACCTCGACCACGAGGCGGCGCGCACCGTGGCCAAGGTCGAGGCGGGGGCGGAGTTCCTCGTGTCGCGGCCGGTGTTCGAGCTCGAGCGGCTGCGCGACGTGGTCGACGCGCTCGACGCCGCGGGGTGCCGGGTGCCGGTGCTGGCGTCGGTCGGGGCGCTGACCGGCTTCAGTCAGGCCGAGCACCTGCGCCACGAGGTGCCCGACGTCGTCGTCCCCGACGAGGTGCTGGAGGCGATGCGGGGCGCGGGCGACGTTCCCGACGCGGCGCGCACGGGCCTCGCGCTGGCCGCGGATCTCGTGGCACAGGCGGCGGACGTCGTCGAAGGCGTCGTGGTGCGATGGTCGGGGCCGGCGCTGCCGGGCCTCGACCCCGCGACGGCCGTCGCCCGCCTGCGCGCCGCGGCCGGGACCGGCGCGCGCGTCAGGCGGTGAGCGAGGTGACGGTCGCCGTGTGCTGGTGGCCGGCCGGCAGCGGGGCGCCGCGCAGGCGCGCGACCGTGGCGCGCAGGTAGGCCACCTCTCGGGTCAGCGAGGCGACGGTCTCGCCGTCGAAGTCGTAGGACATCTCCCGGGGCATGACCACGACCCCGCAGCAGGGGCACGTCGTCGGGGCGTTCATCGTGGTCACTCCGCAGTGTCGGCCTCACGGGCGGTGCCGGCCCGTTGTCGTCTAGTGTTCGCCGATGCCCGGTGCCGGGCACTGTGCCCACCCACAGAGATCACGTCGGCCGCGTTGTGTCGCGCCACAGCCTGCGGCCGAATGCGCTATCAGGCACCGTCGACCAGCCGAGCCTGCCAGGCATCCATTTCCGCCTCGGGGACGCCGGCGTCGCGCAGCGGGCCCCGGGGGTCGTCGTCGAGCAGGTCGAGCACGGCCTCGAGGTGCGCGGGCTCGACGCCGACGCGGCCCGGGTCGGTGTCCGGGTCGAGGGCGCCCTGGCGGGCCAGGCGGTCGCGCAGGGCGAGCCGGTGGTCGTTGGTGGCGGCGAAGTCGGCGGCCACCGCGTCGCGGGTCACCCCGGCGGCGCGCAGCAGCAGCGCGACGACCACGCCGGTGCGGTCCTTGCCGGCGGCGCAGTGCACGAGCAGCGGGCCCGGCCCGTGCGCGGCGATGCGGACCAGCTCGGGCATCCACGCCTCGCCGGTGCGGACCAGGAGCAGGTACAGCTCGTCGAGTCCCCGGCGCTGGCGGCGCTCGGGCGGGGCGCCGCGCATCAGCACGCCGGGCGCGAGCGCCTGGATCAGCGGCAGCGGCGTCAGCTCGGCGACCTCGGCGAGCGGGTGCGGGCGTCCGTCGAGCTCCTCGGGGTTGCGCAGGTCCACGACGCTGCCGGGTGGCCACGCCTGCCCCTCGGGGCCCTGCTCCGCGTCGTCGGCCAGCGGCGCGTCGGAGCGCCACAGCACGCCCGGGCGGGTGCGCCGGCCGTCGACGGTCGGCAGGCCCCCGACGTCGCGGAGGTTGGCGAGCTGGTGGACGTCGGTGGGGATGGCGGTCGGGATGGCGGTCGGGATGGCGTCGGTGGGCAGGGGAGCGGCGGGCACCGGCGGCCTCCTCGTGTCGGGACCTCCATCGTCACCCCGCGCGACGGTGTGCCGGGCCGGGGGTGGGCGGCTTCACCCCGATGTCAGCTCGCCGCCTCCTGGGCCACCTCCTCGAGCACCCGACCCGCCACCGAGCCGCCGTCGGGCTCGGCCTCGGCCGCTCTACGCCCGGCTCGGCGCCGGTGTCGCCGGCTTCGTCGACGCCGCCCTCGTGCCCGTCGCGCGGAAGAACGTGTAGCTGAACGTCCCGTCCGGTTCGGCGGTGCGCAGCAGGTCGCGCACGCCGGCGTCGAAGCGCTCCGGCGTGATCAGGCCGGCGGCGACGGCGGGCTCGCGCACCCCGGCGACCATGGCGGTGAAGGTGCGGCGCGTGAAGTTCTCGGCGAGGTCGGGGCGCCCGGCGTGGGCGTGCACGGTGCGCGGCGCGACGGTGACGTCGTCGAACCCGGCGGCGGTGAGCAGCGGGTGCAGGCGCCGCCCGATCGACGGGTCGCCGCCGGCCCGGCGCTGGAGCTCCTCGAGGCACGCGATGACGGCGCGGGCGTCGGCGCTGTCGGGGTGGAACGACGTCGAGTCGTGGTCGCCCTCGACGACCGTGATCGTCCCGCCGGGCCGCACGACGCGGCGCAGCGCGACCAGCGCCTCGACGGCCGCCGCGAGGTGCTCGAGCAGGAAGAACACGACGGCGTGGTCGGCGCCCCCGTCGGGCAGCGGCGGGGCGTGGACGTCGCCGGCGCGGACGTCGTCGCGATCGGCGAGCCCGGCCGCCGCGACCCGCGCCCGGGCGGCCGCGACCTGGCCGTCGGCGAGGTCGATCGCGG
>CADCTH010000010.1 GCA_902805495.1 uncultured Actinomycetospora sp. | reverse complement strand
GTCTCGTAGCGGAACGCTCCCGGTACGTGGAGTCGACTAGGGCGTTGCGGAGACTCCGTCACCACTCGTCGTGCGGGCGAAGAACGGCCGGAGGGCGGCGGCGAGGAGCACGGGCGCCTCGAGGGCGACGTAGTGCCCGACGCCTGCGACGTTCGCGGGCTCGAGGTGGGGCGCGACGCCGCGCACCGAGTTCGTGGATCGCATCGGCGTGCCGGAGCGTCGTCGCGCCTCCCAGCCCGCCGGCCTGTATGGCCCGGCCGCACCGTCTCCCGGGCGGCCCGCCGAGGAACGTCAACCCTGACCGTCGGAGGTCGACGCGAGATGCACGGCAACGCTGCGGGGGTGGACGACCGCCCGGCTCCGGTGCTGCCGGAGACGTTCGACATCGCGCCCGCCCTGGCGCTGACGCGCACCGTCTACTGTTCGACCACCTCGGCTACGGCCGGTCGGACCAGCGCGAGGGCCAGGACCTGACCCTCGCCGCCCAGGCCCGACGCTTCGCCGCGCTGCTCGGGCACTGGGGCCTCGACGAGCCGAGTGTCGTCGCCAACGACATCGGCGGGGCCATCGTCCTGCGCGCGCACCTGCTCGAGGCGGCGCGCTACCGGGACCTCACGATCTTCGACGTCGTGAGCGGCGGGAACTGGGAGCGTGGCCTGTTCCGGCTGATCCGGGAGCACCCGGAGGTCTTCGGCGAGCTACCCGGGTACGCCCGCCCTGGCGCGGCGCGGAGGGCCAGGCGGCCTACTACCGCCAGTACCGTCAGCTGTCCGAGGCCGACACCCGCCCTTCGAGCACCTGCTCGGCGACATCACGATCCCGGTCCGCCTGCTGTGCGGGCGCCACGACCGGATCCTGCCGCCCGAGTACGGGACGTGGTTGCACGAGCGGATCCCGGGCTCGGAGCTGACCTGGATCGACGACGCGGGCCACCTGCTGCAGGAGGACGCCCCCGCGCAGCTGACCGCGCACCTGCTGCTCAGCGGTTCCGTCGCGGCGCGTACCGCAACGCCACCACACCCCCGTCGAACTCGCGGCGACCCACGAGCTCCAGAGTGAGGGGCTCCGCGAGTCCGGCGAACAACGTCGGGCCGTGCCCGGCGAGCCGCGGATGCACCCAGAACTCGTACTCGTCGATCAGACCGAGGTCCGCGAGGGCGAGCGGGAGCTGCACGCCGCCGCAGTACAACCCCTCGCCGGGCTCGTCCTTGAGACGGCGGACGGTGGCCTCCAGATCGTCGGGGCGCACCACCTCCGCGTTCCAGTCGACGTCTTCGAGCGTGGTCGAGACGACGTACTTCCGCGCGGCGTCGATGCTGCGGGCGAAGGGGCCCGGGTTCGGCCCGGCCGCCTCCTCCCGCCAGAACTCCATCAGCTCGTAGGTCCGCCGCCCGAAGATCAGGGCGTCGGCACGGGCGATCGTCTCCGCCGCGTGCTGGTGGAGCTCGTCGCTCGGCGTGCCCTCCCGGTGGTCGACGCAGCCGTCGAGCGTGACGTTGATCGAGTACCGGAGTGGTCGCATTTCAGGACCATAGCGTCATACGGCAGGACGAACAGACCGCCGGACGTCGTCGGGACACGGCGCACGGTTTCGCACCACGATCCGCACCACGCCGGGGATCACGTCGCGCGTCTCCCCGCCGCGTCCCGCCCGATGTCAGCTTCGACCTGCGCCGTCCCGTCGCGATCGCCGTGTCCGGAGGCGTGCTCGGGCAACAACGGGCGCATGAAGGTGCGGTCGTGGCGCGCGACGCAGCCGGACTCGTCGCGGATGCGGTTCGCCTCCAGGAACTCGGGGTCCTCGTCGAACCGGGCCCGGAAGTGCTCGTAATCGGCCAAGCTCGGGAAGCTGAACAGCGCGAGCGCGGCGTCGCTGGCGCCCTCGGCGGGCAGGAAGTACCCGTGGTGGGTGCCTCCGTGCCGGTCGACGAGCGCCATCCAGCGCTGCGCGAACCTCTCGAACGCTTCGATTTCCGTCGGATCGATGACGTAGTGCACGACGCAGGTGATCACGGGGACCAGTGTCCGGGCTCGGCAGCGCGTCGGAGCATCGGTAGATAGGACGCAGCGTGGTCATGTCCGCAGGTGCAGGCCGCGCGGTACTGAGCGAGCAACTCGCCGCTCTACCCCGACATCGAGGTCCCCGTCCTCGTCGTCTGGGGTACCGAGGACACCTGGATACCCGTCGATCGGGCCCACCGCCTCGCCGAGCTCGTGTCTGGTGCCCGCCTCGAACTCGTTCCCACCGCCGGGCACCTCATCCAGCTCGACGCACCTGAACTGCTCACCGCCACCCTGCAACGCTGGCTGAACGCTCGGTCGGCCCAGGCCGGACAGTGCTCACCGCGGTGATGCCGTGGCTCCCCGACGTCGCCAGTGTTGACAACGACAACGCCACCGAGCGCGGCTCCGACTACGCCGTGACTGTCGGTGGGGTCCGCTAGCTTGCGACGCGGGCAAGACCGAGCACGTGCACGAGACAGGGAAGGACCATCTATGACCCTGTACCGCTACTACACAGCAACATCGCTCGACGGCTTCCTGGCCGACGAGAACGATTCTCTCGCATGGCTCTTCGAGCAGGATGGCGGCGAGCAGGCAACATCTGAGCCTTCGATAGTTGACTACGACACGTTCTCGGCCACCGTGGGCGCCTTGGTCATGGGAGCCACGACTTATTGCTTCATCCTCGATGAGCTGAAGAGTGGCGACCCCGGGATGCCTTTCTCGCTTCCGTGGTTCGTCTTCACCCACCAAGAGTTGGCGGCTCCGGTCGGTGATGTCACGTTTCTCCAAGGCAGTCCGAGCGAGCACCGCTCACGGATCGAGACCGCCGCGGACGGGCGCGATGTGTGGATGGTCGGTGGTGGCGGGTTGGCTGCTGACTTCGCGGAAGCCGGGATGCTGAACGATGTGTTGCTGACTTTCGCGCCGGTCACTCTAGGGGCGGGAAAGCCGTTGTTCCCGCGACCCTTCAATCTGCGACTGCGCGATCAGGGCAGGTCTGGACCATTCCTTGCTGCCATCTACGATGTCGTGGGGGCACGTGGCGATCAGGCGCTCCGCAGTGGCGCGAAAACGCCCTCAACACCCGAGCGGACATCTCACGCCACCTCTCGGCAGCGGAGCGTCGCACCCGGGCAGACCGACTCCTGACGATCGAGGGCGGCCAAGAATCGCGCGCGAGCCACGTTCCCGTGGGTCATGGAGCAGGCGTACCGGGACGGGATCGTCGACCGGAACCCCGCGCGGATCACCGGGTGGCAGCGTGAGTTCCGGCAGGGGAGCACGAACTCGACGACCCGCGCTCGCTCGCACCCCCCACCGAAATGCGCTCGTGCAGCTCGCCGAGGCCCTCGTCGCCCGTCCTCCGGACAGGTCGCCGGTCGGGGCTGGGTCGTCACCTTCGCCGCGTGCACCGCCGCGCGCATCGGGGAGGTGTCCGGAGTGCGGGTCGGTGACATCGACGTCGCCACGTGGACGTGGACGGTCCGCCGGCAGACCACGCCCTCCCCGGGCGGTCTCGTCGACACGGGCACCAAGGGGAAGCGCGCGCGGAAGGTCCCACTCATCGCCGAAGTGCGCGAGCTGGTGACCGCAGGCATCGCGGCGGTCGGTCCCGACCCGTCGGCGCGCCTGTTCGCCGGCCCTCGGGGCGGACGCATCACGACGGCCGTTCTGCGCGACGCCACGCACCGGGACGCGATCACCGCGGGGAACGCCCCGCCCCGGGAGGACGAGGACTGTGACGACAGGCTCTCAGGCGGTCTCCTCCGTCGCCGACGCGCTCGCCGCCGCGCGACGCCACGCCTACGCGGTCCTCGAGCACGTTGGGCGGCGGACGCGGACCGTCGTCAACTCGTTCAACGGCGAGCCGGCGACCGTGCTCGACGCCCTCGAGGCGGCCGGCGACCACCTGACCGACGCAGCGCAGCCCGCCCCGGCGCGCGACCCGGAGCGGGGTGAACGAGCGCACGCCGACAATCACCTGCCCGATCCCGCCTAAGCTCTCGGCGAGGTCCGAGTCGGAGGGGAAAGCATGGCGCCGGAACGGTTCGGTCCGTACGTGGTCGGGGAGCAGCTCGGGCGCGGCGGCATGGGCGAGGTCCACCGGGCGACCGACACCCGCAAAGGCCGATCTGTCGCCCTGAAGCGCCTGCCGGCCGAGATCACCGCGGACCCGGCCACCGAGGCTCGCTTCCGGCGGGAGGCGGAAGTCGCCGCCCGCTTGATCGAGCCGCACGTCATCCCGATCCACGACTACGGGCAGATCGACGGACGCCTGTTCCTCGACATGCGGCTGGTCGAGGGCGTCGACCTCGCCAAGGAACTCCGCTGCGGCCCCTTCCCGCCGCGCCGAGCAGTCTCGATCATCGGGCAGATCGCCGATGCGCTGGACGCCGCTCACGGCGACGGGCTGGTGCACCGCGACGTGAAGCCGTCGAACATCTTGCTCACGACTCCCCCGCGCGACTCGACCGCCGAGGACTTCGTCTACCTCATCGACTTCGGCATCGCCGCGAGCGAGATGCTCCAGGGCCAACTGACCGCCCCGAACGCCGCGCTGGGCACCGCCGCGTACATGGCGCCCGAGCGGTTCACCTCCGGGCACGACATCCCCGGCAGCGACGTGTACGGGCTCGGATGCGTGCTCTTCCAGGTGCTCACCGGCCGGTTGCCCTTCGAGGAGCAAGGCATCGCGGGCCTGTTGTGG
>CADCTH010000009.1 GCA_902805495.1 uncultured Actinomycetospora sp. | reverse complement strand
GCCGGCGCGGCGCTGCACGGCGTGGGCGTGCCGGCGTGCCTCGCGACCGCGGACGCCGCGGCACGGCGGGTCGCCGCGCACCTCGCGGCGTCGACGCCCCGCTGATCAGCAGGCCAGGATGGCCCCCAAGGACGATCTCCCCGGTGCCCCCGGGGCCCGGGACGACGACGCGCGCACCCAGTTCATCGTGGACGTGCTCACCGACGCCTTCGCCGACCTCGTGGCGGCCGCCCCCGCGGCGTTCCGGACCAAGTTCCGCAAGATGGCCGCCGACCCCTTCGCGTTCTACCGGGGCAGCGCCCCGCTCTACTACGCCGACGTCGCCCGGCTCGACGACCCGTGGGTCGACGCGCACACGCGCCGGGTGTGGATCCACGGCGACCTGCACGCCGAGAACTTCGGCACCTACCTCGACGGCGACGGCGTGCTCGTGTTCGACGTCAACGACTTCGACGAGGCCTACGTCGCCCCCTGGACCTGGGACCTGCGCCGGCTCGTGGCCAGCGTGGCGCTGCTCGGGTGGTCCAAGGCGTTCTCCGACACCGACATCGACGCGCTCAACACCGCCTACCTGCGCGCCTACGTCGGCGCCGTGCGCTCGTTCTCCGGCGGCACCGCGGAGCGGGACGTCGCGCTGACCCGCCGCACGGTCGACGGCCCCATCCGCCTGGCCCTGCAGCGCTCGCGCGAGAGCAGCCGCCGCGCCCAGCTCGACGCCCTCACCGAGATGGAGGGGGAGGACCGGGTGTTCCGCGACGGGCCGGGCGTGCGCCGCCT
This sequence comes from uncultured Actinomycetospora sp., assembly GCA_902805495.1. Taxonomy (GTDB): domain Bacteria; phylum Actinomycetota; class Actinomycetes; order Mycobacteriales; family Pseudonocardiaceae; genus Actinomycetospora. Next base: position 11,870 of record CADCTH010000009.1, on the reverse strand, counting down.
CGACGACGACGAGCGTGCCGAGGTCCTCGAGGCCTACGCGGCCTATCTCGACACGATTCCGCCCGCCAAGCGCTGGCCGGACGTCGCCTACACCGTGCACGACGTCGTGGGCCGCAGCGGCTTCGGCATCGGCAGCGCCGGGCTCCCCGCCTACAACGTGCTCATCGAGGGCCCGACCGAGGCCCTCGACAACGACATCGTCCTGTCGATGAAGCAGGCCGTGCGCGCGGCGCCGAGCCGCGCGGTGGACGACGGCGAGATCGCGTCGTGGTTCCTGCACCACGGCCACCGCACCGCCCTGTCGCGCCGCGCGCTCCAGGCCCACGCCGACCGCCTGCTCGGCTGGACCGAGCTGCGCGGCGTCGGCTACGTCGTCAACGAGCTCTCGCCCTACGAGAAGGACCTCGACTGGGACGACCTCACCGAGCCGCGCGAGCTGCGTGACGTCCTGCACCACCTCGGGCGGGCCACCGCCCGGGCCCACTGCGTCTCCGACGCCGACGCCGAGCAGGGTCTGGTCGAGCGGCAGGTGGAGGACGGCATCCTCGCCGTCCTGGGCGACCGGGAGGACGCGTTCGTCGCCGACCTCGTCGCCTTCGGCCGCGCCTACGCGACCGTCGTGCGCGAGGACCACCGCCGCTTCGTCGAGGCCTTCCGCGCCGACGGCATCCCGGGGGTGTCGAGCACCGCGGAGAGCCTGTAGCCCGGCGGGCGGTGTCGATGGGTCGAGCTCCGCTCCGCTTCGTCTCCCGCCTGGCACGATGGGGGCGTGGCCAGGCTGAACTACGACGAGCTGAACTCGACCGTCCGCTACGCGATGTGGTCGGTGTTCCGCACCGACCCGGCGCGCCTGCCCGAGGACCGCGCGGCGCTCGGCGAGGAGTTCGCCGGCGTCCTGGAGCAGGCCGAGGGCAAGGGCGTCGCGGTGCGCGGCGTCTACGACCTCGCCGGCATGCGCGCCGACGCCGACTGGATGGTCTGGACCCACGCGCCGGACATCGAGTCGCTGCAGGCCACGTACTCGGCGCTGCGGCGCACGGCGCTCGGCCGCGCGTCCACGCCGGTCTGGTCGACGTCGGCGCTGCACCGCCCCGCGGAGTTCAACAAGAGCCACGTGCCGGCGTTCATCGCGGGGGAGGAGCCCAAGGGCTACCTCTGCCTGTACCCGTTCGTCCGCTCCTACGAGTGGTACCTGCTGCCCGACGAGGAGCGTCGCGGGATGCTCGCGGAGCACGGCAAGGCCGCCCGCGGCTACGCCGACGTCCGCGCCAACACCGTGCCGGCGTTCGCGCTGGGCGACTACGAGTGGATCCTCGCCTTCGAGGCCGACGAGCTCGACCGCATCGTCGACCTCATGCGCGACCTGCGCGCCACCGACGCCCGGCGCCACGTCCGCGAGGAGATCCCCTTCTTCACCGGACCGCGCGTCTCGCCGGGACAGCTCGCCACCGCGCTGCCCTGATCAGGGTCTTGCCTCACACCGCGTGATGGGGCACATTCCGGGCGTGGCGACCGTCGGCTTCCTGCACGTGGCGGCCGCCCACGTCCAGGCGGCACGCCGCCTGCTCGCCGAGCACGCGCCCGGCGTCGTCGACATCCACGTCGTGGACCGCACGCTGCTCGGGGCCACCGGTGACGTGAGCACCCGGATCGCCGCGCGCGTCGGCGAGCTGATGGGACGCGAGGTCGACGCCGTGGTGTGCACCTGGCCCGCCCTCGTCGCCGACGTCGTCCGCGTCGCGAGCGAGCGCGGCATCGCCGCCGCGGGCGTCGAGGAGCTCACGGCCGCGGCGGGCGGGATGCGCGCCCTCAGTCGATGAGGTGCCAGGTGATGAGGTCGTGGATCTCGGCGGCCTGCTGCTCGCCGCGACACGTCACCTCGTAGAACGTGCGGCCGATCTGGATCGCCACCGTGCGCGAGAAGATCGGGTCGTCCTCGGTCGAGACGTAGGCGACCGTCGTGATGCGGCTGTACGGCGCGGTGATCAGCGCCGCGCGGCCGCCGGGGAACGCGGTGTCGAGCAGGATGACCCGGCGGTTGGTGATCCCGCACAGCGCGATCGCGCTGTCGCTCGCGTACACCCCGTCGATCTGCTCCTCGGGCATGAGGCTGTCACGGATGACGTCGTACTGGACCGTCTCGTCGAAGCGCGGCAGGCGTGCCGAGAGCGGATGGGGCCGACGCGGGTGGTCGGGGGTGGTGGACCCGTGGCGGATGGGATGGGCCATCGACGGCATCGTCCTCTCTCCTCGCGGCTCCTGGCGCGGAGGCGGCTGGCCGTCTCCCGACGCTAACGGCCGTGCCGTCGCGTGCCCGCCAGGGGTGGTGACGGACACCGGCGCCGTGGCCGATTGCGTCGGGCCGGGGGTCCGCGCTGGTCCGGACGGACCAACGGGGACCGTCAGGAGAGGGGCTCGAGGCGCAGGCTGACCGAGTTCATGCAGTAGCGCTGGTCGGTCGGGGTGCCGTAGCCCTCACCGCTGAACACGTGGCCGAGGTGCGAGTGGCAGGTCGCGCACAGCACCTCGACGCGGGTCATGCCCATGGCGCGGTCCTCGCGCAGGATGACGTTGTCGTCGGCCGACGGGGCGTAGAACGACGGCCAGCCGCAGTGCGACGCGAACTTGGTCTCGGAGCGGAAGAGCTCGGCCCCGCACGCGCGGCACGAGTAGACGCCCTCGGTGAAGACCTCGTCGTACTCGCCGGTGAAGGGGCGCTCGGTGCCCGCCTGGCGCAGCACCGCGTACTCCTCGGGGCTCAGCTGCTCGCGCCACTCGGCGTCCGACTTGCTGACCTTGGGGGTGCCGATCGAGGCGTCACTGCTCATGCACCCAGGCTAATACGCGCCGCGGGGTGGGATCGCCTCGTCACAGCAGGGTGGTGAGCACGACCTCGAGGGTCTCGAAGATGACGTACCCGGTGCCCAGCAGCACCAGCGCGACCAGCAGGACCGCCGCCACGCGGCGGGTGCCGTCCGCTCGGTTGGCCGACTCGGCGAAGTCCCGCACACCCGCGAGCTGCCCCTCGACGGTGAACGACGACGGGCTCACCCGCTCCATCCGGTCGAGGTGCGCGGCGAAGGCGCGGGCCTCGGGATCGTCCGGATCGAGGCCCACCAGGTCGTCGGCGAAGCGCCCCGGAGGCCCGGGCGCGTCACCCGACCGTCGGTCGCGAGGGCCGTCGGACATGGTCATCGCCCCACGGTAACCCGCGAACGGACGGGTCGGGCCTACCCTGTAGGGCATGACGACGGACACCTCGGCGTGCACGACGCTCGACGCGCAGCTGTGCTTCGCGCTGCACGACGCCTCGCGTGCGATCGCGGCGTCCTACCGGCGCGGACTCGCGCCCCTGGGACTGACCTACAGCCAGTACGTGGCGCTGCTGGTGCTCTGGGAGCAGGGGCCCGTGACGATGGGCCATCTGTGCCGCGAACTGCACCTCGACAGCGGCACCCTCTCCCCCCTCCTGCAGCGTCTCGAGGAGCGCGGGCGCGTCGTGCGGCGCCGCCGCCCGGAGGACGAGCGCACGGTCGAGGTGGCCTGCACCGCCGAGGGCGACGCGCTGCGGGGTCCGGCGCTGGCCGTCCAGCGCCGCGTCCAGGCCGAGACGGGCCTCGAGCCGGCCGACCTCGCGCGCATGCGCAGCGAGCTGCAGTCCCTGGCCGACCGCCTGCGCACGGCCGACGAGAACGCGGTCATCGACGGGGAGTCGTCGCCCGGGAAGTGACTAGGCTGCGCGCGTGGCGAAGACCCCGGCCGAGGAGATCGACGTCGACGGCCTCGCCGTGCGCATCAGCAATCCCGACAAGATCTACTTCCCCGATCGCGGCATCACGAAGCGCCAGGTCGTGGAGCACTACGTCGCCGTGCGCGAGCCGCTGCTCGGTGTGCTCTTCGAGCGCCCGACGCACCTCAAGCGGTTCGTCGACGGGGTGACCGGCGAGTTCTTCTACCAGAAGCGCGTGCCCAAGGGCGCTCCCGAGTGGCTCGAGACCGTCGAGGTCCGCTTCCCCAGCGGGCGGGCCGCCGAGGAGATCTGCCCGACGCGCACGGCCGTGCCCGTCTGGGCCGCCAACCTCGGCACGTTCGACTTCCACCCCTGGCCCGTGCGTCGCGGGCAGGTCGACCAGCCCGACGAGCTGCGCATCGACCTCGACCCCCAGCCGGGCACCGACTTCGCGGACGCCGTCCGCGTCGCGGGCGTGCTGCGCGAGGTGCTCGGCGACGCCGGCCTGCAGGGGTGGCCCAAGACCTCCGGCGGTCGCGGGATCCACGTCATGGTGCCGGTGCGCCCGGAGTGGGACTTCGTCGGCGTCCGGCGCGCGGTGATCGCGTTGGCCCGCGAGGTGTGCCGGCGCGTGCCGAGCGAGGCCACCGTGGACTGGTGGAAGGAGGAGCGCGGCGAGCGCGTCTTCCTCGACTACAACCAGGCCGCCCGCCACCGCACCATCGCCTCGGCGTGGTCGGTGCGGGGCACGCCCCGGGCGACGGTGTCGATGCCGCTGCGCTGGGAGGACCTGCCCGACGTCGACCCCGACGACTTCGACGTCCTGACCGCCGCCGGCGTGCTCGCCGAGCGCGGCGACGCCCACGCGGGCCTGCACGACGACCCCCGGGGCCTCGAGACGGCGCTGGAGTGGGTCGAGCGGGACCAGCGCGACCACGACCTGGGCGACCTGCCCTATCCGCCCGAGTACCCGAAGATGCCGGGCGAGCCGAAGCGGGTGCAGCCGTCGAAGGCCCGGCCGGACACGCTCGGCAAGTCGGCTTCCTGAGGCCACCCGGGACCGGGGTCAGGGACGTTCCCCGGGACGGACGCTGAGCGCCACCGTTCTGTGGGTCTGATCGGGGTCGTGGCTCGCCCCGGATGGCGTCGTCGTCACGAGGGGTCACGGGGAGTGTCCCCGCGAGAGTGCACCCTCCTGCAGCCCGGATGAAGGTCGCCGGGTTGGTGGCGCCGAAAACCGGGGGCCCCGCTAACCTCCTGGCGACGGTGGTGAGCAGAGAGCGAGCTGCAGTGAGCCAGGACGTCCAGCTGGTGCACATGACCGCTTTTGAGCGTCCGGGGCCGCCTCATCGGCGGTCGGCCTTCGCGGTCTTCGCCTTCGCCCTCGCGGTGGGCGTGGTGATCCACGAGTGGAACAGCACGTGGGATCCGCGGGTCGCGGTCCCGGCGACGGCGGCGGCGCTCGCGGTCATGCTCAGGCCCGCCTCGCCGGTCCGGCTCGTGGTGCTGCTGGCCGCGATGGTCGTCGAGTACGTCCGGCAGCTGCCCGACCCGGTGAACCACCAGGTGCTCCTGGGGGTCCTCGGCACCGCCCTCGCGGTGTGGTGGCTCGGGCTCCTCGTCCGCCGACCGGACGTCGCCCGCGACCCCGCCCAGCTCTACGACCGGATCGCGCCCTTCCTGCGCGTCGCGTTCATCCTCATGTGGTTCGTGGCGGCCCTCGCCAAGTTCAACACCGGGTTCCTGGACACCGCGTCCTCGTGCGCCGTGTGGATCGTCGAATCCATCCCCGTCGTCCAGGTGCCGCAGGTGCTCGTCCCGGTCGTCATCGCCGGCACCCTGGCGGCCGAGCTCGCGCTGCCGCTCCTGCTGCTGTTCCACCGCACGCGCCCGCTGGCCCTCGCGGTCGCCCTGCCGTTCCACGCCCTGTCGGCGCTCGCCGGGCACTCGTGGTTCTCGGGGCTCGCCTGGGCCTTCTACGCCCTGTTCCTGCCGCCCGTGGTGATGGCGCGCGGGATCATCGTCGCGCGCCGGCTCCTGCCGCCCTGGCTCCGGCGTGGGGTGGACGGCGCGCGGCAGCGGCCGTGGCTCACGATCGGCGTGGGCACCGCGGCCTTCATCGTCGGGCACGACGTGCTGGTGCCGGCGCTCGGCCCGTTCGCCGGGGGTGCGCGGCACTGGGGCGCGGTCGTCGTGTGCCTGGCCTGGATGGCGTTCACCGCCGTCGTGCTCTGGCGTCTCCGGCGCTCGTGGTTCCCCGGCGTCCCGCGGCCCCGGGCCCGCCTCGGGGTGCACAGCCCCGTGCTGGTCCTCGGACTCGTGGTCCTGCTGTTCAACGCCGCCGGCCCCTACGTCGGGCTCAAGACCGACGCGGCGTTCACGATGTTCTCGAACCTGCGCACCGAGCCGGGGCACTGGAACCCGCTGCTCGTACCCGAATCGGCCCGGGTCTTCGGGTGGCTCGACGGCGGGGACGTCCGCTTCGTGGACACCGACGACCCCGCGCTGGCCGCCCGGATCGAGGAGAAGGAGGCCGAGCACATCGTGCTGGTGGGCGCCCGGCGCCTCGCGACGGCCCACCCGGACGCCACCGTGACCTACACGCTCGACGGCGTCCCGCGCACCGCGGCACCGGTGGCGTCGGACCCGGTGCTCGGCCGGCCCCTGTCGTTCGCCGAGGACTGGTACGGCGCCGCCCGCCCGTACACCGCGGGCGGGACCTGCCAGCACTGAGGCGCCCGCGCGGCGGAGGACCGATCCCTTTCGGTCCCGACCCGGGTCTGCACGGTGGAGGTACGGCCCGCGACGGGCCGGTCCCTCCCGTGCACGCCGAGCCAGAGAGGCCGACCGCCGATGAGTCCCGCGACCATGCGCGCGCTGCAGCAGACTTCCCTCGAGGGACCGCAGGACATGCGGCTGATCACCGATGCGCCGGTCCCGAGTCCCGGACCGGACGAGGTCCTGGTCCGCGTCACGGCGGCCGGCGTCAACTTCGCCGACGTCTCGCGGGCGTGCGGGACGTTCGGCGACGGCCCGCGCCCGCCGTACCTGGCCGGGTTCGAGGCCGCGGGCGAGGTCGTGGCGGTGGGGGAGACGGCGGAGGGGGTGTCCGGCCCCGAACCGGGGGCCAGCGTCGTCGGTGTCGGGGACGGGGCGTTCGCCGAGTACGTGGTGCTGCCCGCGGCCGCGGCGATGCCGGTGCCGGCCGGCTGGACGGACCAGGAGGCGCTGGGCCTCGTCGTGAACTGGCCGACCGCGCTGGCCGCACTCGGGCCCCTGGGCGGCCTCACCGCGGGGCAGACCGTCCTGGTGCACGCCGCGGCGGGCGCCACCGGACAGGCCGCGGTCACGGCAGCCAAGCACGGGGGCGCGACGGTCATCGCCAGCGCGGCGCCCGGCAAGCACGCGATCGTGCAGGCGCTGGGCGCCGACCACGTCCTGGACTCGCACAGCGGTGACATCGCTGCGGAGGTGCTCGCGCTGACCGGCGGCAACGGGGTCGACGTGGTGCTGGAGTCGGCGGGCGGCGCCACGTTCGGGGCGAGCCTGGCCGCGGCCAAGCGGGTCACCGGCCGGGTCGTGGTCTACGGCGTGGCGGGCGGCGACGCCGCGATCACCAACCGGGACCTCGTGTACCGGCACCAGGTCCACGTCGTGGGCCTGAACCTCGGGGTGCTGATCCACGCCGCGCCGCAGATCTTCGGCGAGGTCATGGGTGAGCTGGCCGCGCTCGTCGCCACCGGCGTGGTCACCCCCGGCCGACCGACCACCTACGACCTCGCCGACGGCGCGAAGGCGCTCGCGGAGCTGGCGGCCCGGGCCACCACCGGCAAGCTCGCCCTGCTGCCCTGAGAACCTCGTCCCGTGACACCCCACCGGCCGGCGGCGCCGGACGAGGAGCGGTTCACCGCCGAGACCGGGCGGTTCCGCCGGGAGCTGCTGGCGCACTGCTACCGCATGGTCGGCTCGGCGCACGACGCCGAGGACCTGGTGCAGGAGACCTACCTGCGGGCGTGGCGCGCGTACGCCGGGTTCGAGGGTCGGGCGTCGACCCGGACGTGGCTCCACCGGATCGCCACCAACGTCTGCCTCACGGCCCTCGAGCGGCGGCCGATCCGGGTGCTGCCCTCGGGTCTGGCGGGACCCTCCGACGGGCGCCCACCGGAACCCGGGACACCGGACGAGGTCGCCTGGCTCGGACCGCTGCCGGACACGTGGATCGCCCCGTCCGCCGAGGACCCGACTGCCGACGACCCGGCCGCGGTGGTGGTCGGCCGCGAGTCGCTGCGGCTCGCGCTCATCGCCGGCCTGCAGCACCTGCCCGCCCGCCAGCGCGCGATCCTCGTCCTGCGCGACGTGCTCGCGTTCTCCGCGGCCGAGACCGCGGAGTTCCTCGACACCACCACCGCGGCGGTCAAGAGCGGGCTGCAGCGGGCTCGCGCCCGGCTGGGGGAGCGGGACCCGGGGTCCGACGACCTGCTCGCCCCGACGGACCCGCGGGCGCGAGCCCTGCTCGACGGCTACATCACGGCGTTCGAGCGCTCCGACGCCCGCCTGCTGGAACAGGTGCTGCGCGCCGACGCCACGCTGGAGGCCACGCCGTTCCGCGACTGGCAGGCGGGCCGGGCGAGGTGCCTCCACGCGCTCGACGCGTACGTGCTGGGCACGCCGGGCGACTGGCGGATGCTCCCGACGACGGCCAACGGTCAGCCGGCGGCGGTGGTGTACCACCGGGACGCCGAGGGCGTGCTCCGCGCGGACGGGGCTGTCGTCCTGGCCGCCACCGCCACCGGCGTCTCCCGCGTCGTCAAGTTCCACGACCCCGCGCTGGCCACGGCCTTCGGCTTCCCGGACGTCATCGACCGCTGAGCCTTGCCCCCACCACCCGTCGGCGGTCTGATGATCCCCCGACGTCGGCGAGGAGCAGCGGATGGACGATCTCGACCGCCTGGCGCCCGCCGACGCGCCGTGATCCGGGACGACGCGGGGGCGACGACGGCGACCGTCCCCGACGGCGACGAGGAGCGGTCCGCCGTGCGTCCCCGCCGTCGCGGGCCGGTCCCGCGCGACGACGCCGCGCGCAGCGTGCGGCTGGTGGCCGTCGCCTTCGGCGTCACGGTCGTCGTGACCCGGCTCTACCTCGCCCTGACCGGCTACCCGCAGATCGGCGGCGGGGCCTACCACCTCGCCCACGCGCTCTGGGGCGGGCTGCTGCTCCTGCTCGGCGGGCTCGCGGCACTGCTGTGGAGCAACCGCCGGGTGCCGACGGTGACCGCGATCTGCGTGGGCGTCGGCTCGGGGTTGTTCGTCGACGAGGTCGGCAAGTTCATCACCGCCCGCAACGACTACTTCACGCCGCTGGCCGCGCCGATCATCTACGCGGTGTTCCTGGGCGTCCTCGGCGTCGCGGTCCTGGCGCGGCGGGCGCGCCGCGACCGGCCCCGGGCGCTCGCCTCCGCGATCGCCCTGCGGTCACGCTTCCTGGCCGACGGACCGCTCCGCCCGGACGACCGGGCGGCGCTGCTCGACGACATCGTCGCGCTCGAGGGGCACCGGGGGCGGCCGGACCTCGTCGCCTACGCCGCTGCGCTGCGTCCCGTCGTCGAGACCGCCCCCGTCGAGGAGCCCCGCGACCGGGCCCGGCCGTTCGTCGCCGGGCTCGCGCGGGTCGAGGCCGTCCTCCTCCCGCGCTGGGCGCACCGGCTGGTCGTGATCATCGGGGCCGTCGTGCTCGGGCTGGTCTCGCTGGTCGGTCTCGTGGTGCTGCTCGCGCTGTGGAGCAGCGATCCGGACGTCGCGATCGTCCTCGACGACCAGGTCGTGCCGCGGGGGCAGCGCCCGGCGGTGCTCGTCGTCGCCTCGGCCGGCGAGGCGGTCGTCGGCGTCCTCCTGCTGGTCGCGGCCGTGGCCCTGGTGCTCGGACGCGACCGGGCCGGGATCCGGCTCTGCCGGATCGGGCTGCTCGTCGCGCTCGCCGGCGTCAACGTCGCCCTGGGCTACCTCGACGCCGAGCTGGTGGTGATCGCCGTCGTCGCCGAGCTCGCCCTGCTCGTGCTCGCCCACCGCTACCGGGCGCGCTTCCTCAGGGCGCCGACCGGTCCGGCGGCCCCGAGTCCCTGAGCCGCCGGCCGTCCTCCGTGGCGTGGGCCAGGCGCAGGGTGGTCGACAGCCACAGCAGCACGTCGTGCAGCCGCAGCCGGGTCGGGCGGGCGCCGGTGGCCGCGGCCGCCGCCGTCTCGAGCTCGGCGAACGCGTCGGCGTTGGCCCGCAGCTCGCGGCGGACCACGGCGTCGACGCCGCTGTCGCCCTCCTCGAGGTGGGGCAGCAGCGCGCGCCGGGTGGTCCGGGTGAGGTGCGGGACGAGGTCGGGGTGGCGGTGGTGCAGGGCGGCGAGGACGTGGTCGGGACACGGCCCGGCCTCCTGGCCGATGCGGCGCAGGAGCGCGCCCACCGTCCCGGGCTCGTCCAGCACCGAGAGCTCCCCGTCGGGGAGGTCCCACAGCGGGCGGCGCCCGGCGCGAGCGACCAGCGCGTCGGCCACCGGGCCGAGCGCGGCGAGGGTGTCGTGGACGGCGTGCCAGCCGGTGCGGTCGAGGCGTCCGTGCAGCCCCTCGGCGAGCAGGACGTCGGCGTCGAGGCCGGTGCTCGCGGGACGGGCGTCGAACCGCGACCACCCGAACGCCGGGATCAGGGCCCACCGGCCCTCGGGGGCGCCGGGGGAGCGGAAGCGCACCCAGCGCCGCGACCGGGCGTAGCCCACGACCGCGTCCAGGGCGCGGTCGAGCGGGATGGGCTCGGGACCCGTGCACGGCAGGCGGAGCACCACCTCCGTGCGCCGCGCCCCGGTCACCACCTCATCGTGCCGGATACGGGCTCAGACGTGGCCTCGGCACTCGAGAGCGAGGCGGGCTGCAGGACCCCGCTGGGGATGGTCAGGCCGGCAGTGCTGGGCCGAGCAGCAGCCCGCCGTCGACGACGAGCTCCGAACCGGTGATGAAGGCAGCGTCGGGAGAGGCGAGGAACAGGAGTGCGCGGCTGATCTCGTCCGGATCACCCATCCGCGGGACGGCGAAGGGCTCGGGGTCGAAGACCTCGGCGATGGCCGGTACTCCCTCGGCGAGCGGCTCGGTGATCAACGGTGTGGCCACCACTCCCGGGGTCAGCGACACCACGCGGACGCCGTCGCGTCCCAGCTCCAGCGCCGCGGTCCGGGTCAGTCCGCGCACGGCCCACTTCGCGGCGACGTAGGGTCCGAAAGCAGCCGTGCCACCGTGGGCCATCGTCGACGCGACGGTGACGATCACCCCGCCGCCGCCGCGGCGCATCGAGGGGGCGACGGCGCGGATCCCCAGCGCGGTACCCGTGACGTTCACGGCGGTGACGGTGTCCCACAGGCTGCGGTCGGCGTCCTCGAGCAGCGTCGGCGGGTGCTGCACCCCGGCGTTGGCGACCAGGACCGAGAGGGGCCCGAACCGCTGCTCGCTCGCCGCGACCGCGGCCGACCAGTGCTGCTCGTCGGTGACGTCGAGTCGGACCGCGAGCGCTCGCTCCCCGAGCTGCTCGGCGAGCGCGACCCCGGCCGCCTGATCACGCGCGGCGATCACCACGGCAGCACCCTCACGGTGGAACGCGTGCACGTGCCTGCGCCCCATCCCGCCGGTGGCTCCGGTCACCAGCACCGTCTGTCCCTCGAAGCGTCCCATCGTGCCCTCCTCGACCCGCGAGGTGAGTCGATACGCTCACCTCACGATGAGGCAACCACCAGGACGAAGGTGAGTCAAGCGGCTCGCCTCGTAGGTCTGGTCCTGGCAGGATGGTCGCCGTGGACGGGGACGAGTCGGCGCCGGCGGCAGCCTCGGGGGCGGCGCGCTACCACCGTGACCTGGCCCTGAGGAATCGGGCGGCGCTGCTGGGTGCTGCTCGTCGGCTCTTCCTCGATCTCGGCTACGACGGCACCTCACTGGCGAAGGTCGCCGCCGAGGCCGGGGTCTCGCGGGCCACGTTGTTCAAGCAGTTCCCGACCAAGGCCGAGCTGTTCAGCGCCATGGTGACCACGTCGTGGGCCACCGAGGACGAGCAGGCCCCTCCCGTGCCCGGGGACCCCCTGGCCGCTCTGTCGACGCTCGGCACCCGGTACGCG
>CADCTH010000008.1 GCA_902805495.1 uncultured Actinomycetospora sp. | reverse complement strand
TGGCGGCCGCCGCGTCCCACGGCCGCGCCCTCCTCGCCGCCGGGGACGAGGCGCGCGCACACTTCGAGCGCGCGCTCGCCGAGCACGCCGCCTGCCCGCGGCGGTTCGACCGGGCCCGCACGGAGCTCGCCCTCGGCGAGCACCTGCGTCGGACCCGGCGGCGCGTCGACGCGCGCGCCCATCTGCGGTCGGCCGCGGACACCTTCGGTGACCTCGGCGCGCGGCGGTGGCTGGAACGGGCCCAGCAGGAGCTGCGGGCGTCGGGGGAGACGGCGCGCCGCGGTCCGCGGGCCCCGACCCACGAGCTGACGCCCCAGGAGGCGCAGGTCGCGCGGCTCGTCGCGGAGGGACTCTCGACGCGCGACGCCGCCGCCCGGCTCTACCTCAGCCCGCGCACCGTCGAGTTCCACCTGCGCAACGTCTTCACGAAGCTGGGGGTGAGCTCGCGACGCGAGCTCACCCCCACCGCGCTGGAGCCGGGCGACACCCGTCCGTGAGCGTGTCAGTGGTGTGACGCGGGTAACCCCGAGGGTCGTCGCGCGAGCGGCGACGAGTCATCGGAGGTGTGCCATGGCCACAGGAGCCGAGGCGAGGCGCGAGCCGACCAGGCCGCTCGAGCGGCACGACGACGACGAGCCGGTGCGCAAGGGCAACGTCCACGGGCTGATCGAGGCCGCGCGGATGTGGGCGAGCCAGCAGGGCATCGCGGTGCCGCGCACGGGACCGGTGCCGCCCGAGGTGCTCGCGCAGTACAAGCGCCGCCAGACCTGGGAGTAGCCCGGACACGCACGTGAGCGATCTTTGGGCGTATGGGCCCAAAGATCGCTCACGTAGGGATCAGAAGCCGCTGGGGTCGTTGACCAGGGTCTCGTAGTTCCCGTCGGCGTCGGTGTCGACCGCGGAGGAGTCGAAGTCGCCGTCGCCGTCGGTGTCGACCACGATCGTCTCGATGTACCCGTCGCTGTCGGTGTCGACGGCGCCGGTCTCGAAGGTGCCGTTGTGGTCGACGTCGGCGACGATCGTGTCGATGGCGCCGTCGCCGTCCTCGTCGGTGGAGGTGGACGACAGGTTGCCCCGCTGGTCGAGCTCGTACGTCCCGACGACGGTGCCGTCGGCCTCGTAGATGTTGCCGTCGGAGGCGAAGTGGCGGTCGGTGCTCATGGCTGGTGCTCGCTCTCGGTGGGTGCTCGGTGCCCGGGGTGGGCTCTCGGCACTGTGACGGTGCGAGCGGGCGGGGATGTTCCGGCGCGAGCAGGGAATCCGCTGCGCGGCCGGCCGCTCACGCGCCGTGGCGACGCCGGAACGTGCTCGGCGGCTCGTGGAACGTCTCCTTGAACGCGCGGCTGAACGCGGCCAGGTCGGCGAAGCCGCAGCGCAGCGCGACGTCGGTGACCGAGAGGTCGGCGCGGCGGGGGTCGGCCAGCTCGCGCCGCCCGTGCTCCAGGCGCCGCTGACGCACCACGCGGCCCACCGTCGTCGCGGCGTCGGCGAAGGCGCGGTGCAGCTGGCGCGTCGACACGAAGTGCGCCCGCGCGATCATGTCGGGCCCGAGCTCGGGGTCCTCGAGGTGCTCGGCGACGAACGCCTCGACCCGGACGCGCAGCTCGGCGGCCCCGCGGCTGCCCGGGTGCTCGTCGCGGTGCAGCGCCTCGCCGAGCACCGTGCCGACGAGGTCGGCGAGCTCGGCGGCCAGCCGCCCGGCGCCCGCAGGGGAGAGCGACGGGGGCGCGGCGACGACGTCGGCGAGCGTACGGGCGACGATCCCGCCGAGGCGGTCGCCGCCCAGGCGCCGCGCGGTGGCGGCGCGGGACGTGTCCTCGTCGAGGCCCACCAGCTCGCGGGGCCACGTGAACACCCACATCCGCCAGGGCCCGTGGAACCGCCAGGCGAAGGGCCGCCCGGTCTCGTAGACGGTGAAGGCCCCGGGCCCGAGCAGCGCCTCGCGCCCGTCCTGGCGCACCACCGCCCGCCCGCGCGCGATGAGCCCGACCTGCAGGAAGGCGTCGGCGTCGCGGCGTGCCAGCCCCGGGGTGCGGACGCAGTCCTGGCCGGTGGAGTCGACGGTGGCCACCGCCAGGTGCCCGACGAGGTTGCTGCGGACCGCCCCGTCGAACGGCGCGTCCGCCTCGGCGTGCACGTCGAGGGCGATGAAGTGCTCGCGCAGGAGGTCGCGCCACCCCGGGAGGCGGTCGGTCCGCCCGTGGACCTCCGCCGCCGGGGCGTCCGCCAGCGCCGGCGGACGGGGGAAGGGGCCGACGGGACGGGCGGTGGTGGACGCCACGGGCAGCTCGCAGGGTCTCGACGAGGTTGCTCGACGCTAAGCGCGCACCACGGGCTGGTCAACGCTCCTCGTGACCGATCCGTCGCGCAGCGACAAGCGCCGGGCCCCGGCCGTCGCGCACGCTCCCGGGACGAGCGGTCGGCGCCGACCGTCCTGGCCCCCTGACCACCACCACCGGGAGTGCCCGTGACCGCCCTGGACGACCTGCCCCTCACCCCGACCACGACCACCGTGCGCGCGGCCTGTCCGCACGACTGCCCCGACACCTGCGCGATGGTGGTGACCGTCGAGGACGGTCGTGCGACGAAGGTCGCCGGCGCGCCGGAGCACCCGTTCACCCGGGGCGGCCTCTGCGTCAAGGTCAACGACTACCAGGAGAAGGTCTACAGCCCCGACCGCGTGCTGCACCCGCTGCGGCGCACCGGCCCCAAGGGCAGCGGCCGCTTCGAGCAGATCAGCTGGGACGAGGCGCTGGACACCATCGCCGACACCTTCCGCGCGAAGATCGCCGAGCACGGGGCCGAGACGGTCATGCCGGTCAGCTACCTCGGCACCCAGGGCATCCTCAACGGGCTGTCGGTCGGCGACGCGTTCTTCCACCGCCTCGGCGCCACGGTCACCGAGCGCACCTACTGCGACTCCGGGGCCTGCACCGCCTACGCCTCCACCGTGGGCGCGACGGCCGGCGTCGACCCCGAGAGCCTCGTGCACTCGCGCTACATCATCATCTGGGCCTCGAACACGATCTCGACGAACCTGCACCTGTGGCCGGTGATCGCCGAGGCCCAGAAACGCGGCGCCAAGGTCGTCTGCATCGACCCCATGCGCCACCGCACCGCGAAGCAGGCCGACTGGCACATCCCGATCCGCCCGGGCACCGACGGCGCGCTGGCGCTGGCGATGATGCACGTGATCATCACCGAGGACCTGTACGACGAGGACTACGTCCGCGACCACACCGCCGGGTTCGACGAGCTCGCCGAGCGTGTCGCGCAGTACACCCCGGAGTGGGCGTCGGAGGAGACCGGCATCCCGGTGGAGGACATCCGCACCCTCGCCCGCGAGTACGCCACCACCGACCCGTCGATGATCCGTATCGGCGTCGCGATCGAGCGCCACGCCGGCGGCGGGCAGACCGTGCGCTCGATCGCGTGCCTGCCCGCGCTGGTCGGGGCCTGGCGCCACGTCGGCGGCGGGCTGCTGCAGCTGCCGCTGTGGGCGCACCCGGTCAACTGGCCGGCGTTCGTCCACCCCGAGTACCGCACCCCGGGCACGCGGGTGGTCAACCAGTTCCTGCTGGGCCAGGTGCTCACCGGCGAGGGCGGGGCGAGCGGAGCGACGGGGGATGACGCAGCGCTGGACCCGCCGGTGACGGCACTGGTGGTCTACAACTCCAACCCGATGGTCGTGGCCCCCGAACAGGAGAAGATCGCGGCCGGGCTCGCCCGCGAGGACCTGTTCACCGTGGTCAGCGACCACTTCCTCACCGACACCGCCCGCTACGCCGACATCGTGCTGCCCGCGACGACGCAGCTCGAGCAGCACGACCTCATGTTCAGCTGGGGGCACTTCTACGTCACGCTCAACGTCCCGGCCGTCGAGCCGGAGGGCGAGGCCGTGCCCAACACCGAGCTCTTCCGCCGGCTGGCCGCGCGGATGGGATTCGACGACGCGTTCTTCGGGCTGTCCGACGAGGAGCTCCTGGCGCAGGCCTACGACTGGTCGGCCCCGGCGATGGAGGGCATCACGCTCGAGTCGCTGCGCGAGACCGGGTGGGCGCGGCTCAACCTGCCCTCGGCCGACGAGTACGCCCCGCACGCCGAGGGCGGCTTCCCGACGCCGTCGGGCAAGACCGAGTTCCGCAGCTCGGCGCTGGAGGCCATGGGCAACTTCGTGGTGAACCTGTTCCGGCAGCTCTCCGACGACCACCAGCCCGGCACGTACGTCGACCCGCTGCCGCACTACGTCGCGCCCCGCGAGACCGGCGAGGTCTACCCGCTCAACCTGCTCTCGCCCAAGTCGCACGCCTACATCAACTCCAGCGCCGGCGACCAGGCCATGCAGAAGCGCGTGCAGGGCGAGCAGACGGTGACGATCCACCCCGCGGACGCCGAGGCGCGGGGCGTCGCCGACGGGCAGTACGTCGCCGTGTCCAACGACCGCGGACGCTTCGTCGCCCTCGCGCGGATCTCCGACGAGGTGGCGCCGGGCGTGGTCGTGTGCCCGATGGGGTCGTGGGCGAAGAACGCGAAGGACGGCTCGACGGTGAGCGCCGTGAACCCGTTCGCGTTCGCCGACCTCGGCAACGCCCCGACGTTCTCCGACACCCGCGTGGAGGTCGCGCCGGTCTGACGCCGGTCCGA
>CADCTH010000007.1 GCA_902805495.1 uncultured Actinomycetospora sp. | reverse complement strand
GCGCCGTGCAGCGCCTGCGCGGGGCCGAAGACCTCTCCGGCGAAGCTGTGGGCGATCATGATGTGGTCGCGGACCGTCACGGCGAACATGCGGTGATGATCAGCCGCAGCCGCAGGCGCCGCCACAGCAGCCCCCGCCACCGCCCCCGCCGGCACCCGGGGCCATGGCCCGGGGCGTGCCCGTCGGCTGGGCCGTCCGCGCCTTGCCGCCCAGGCCGACGGTGGTGAGCAGCTTGACGGTGTCGTCGTGGCCGGCGGGGCAGTCGGCGGGCTCGCCGGAGGCCTGCATCGGCCGGTCGACCTCGAACGTCGACGCGCAGGTCCGGCAGCGGAACTCGTAGCGCGGCATGGTCCGCAGCCTACGAACGGGGAGTTCGCGCGCATAGACGCAGCAACACCGCCCGGCTCCTCCAGCCAACGACCGGAAGCCCCTGCACATCCGATCCATGGACCCCCTCCGGCCTTCGACGCCTAAGGTCAGCACCGCCTTCTGCGAGGGTGGCCGCGTCGACAGAGCAGAGGCGCCGGCCTCCGTCGGTCCGTGAGGAGCTGTCATGCCCTACTACTGGCGCGTTCCTCCCGAGTCCGGGTCCGTCGTCGTGCATCGCGTACGACCACGGCGGTGGGCCTGCCACGCCGGACTTGCGCCCGGCCCCCGCGCCGGGTCCCCTGCCCGGTGGCGGATCATCTCGCTGATCCTCGCGACGCTGCTGGGCGCGACGGCGTGCGGCTCGCCGGGCCGTTCCGCCGCCCAGGCCGACCTCGCGTATCCGGCTGGGCTGTGGCCCCAGCGACCGGTCGTTGAGCTCACCTTCGACCTGGCGCCGGACCTCAGCAGCGCCGCCGGCCGGGAACGAATTGTGTTCACACCAGACGCACCCGTCTGCGAGCTGGTATTCCGCGCGTGGCCGAATGCCCCGGTCCTCGCGAACCAGGGGACTGCCCTGCTGGTCACCGCCGCTACCGTCGACGGTCGCACCACGCCTCCACGGGTGCTGCCGGCCGGTGCGCCGCCGGAGGCGCCCGGCACGCTGATCGAGCTGCCGTTGCCCGAGTGCGTGCCGCCCGGCCAGCCGGTGAGCGCCGACCTCGCCTTCACCCTGACCTTCGGGTCGGACGTCGGCGACCGGATCGGGTTCAGCGGCGACCCGCCCATGGCCTGGTTCGCCACTGGGTTCCCCCTGCTCGCGTGGGTTCGTGGCCAGGGGTGGGCCCGAGACGACGCCATGGCGATCCCTGGCGAGTTCGCCACCAGCGAGACCTTCGACCTTCGATCACTGACCGTCAACGCACCCAGCGAGTTCTCCGTGCTCGGCACTGGCGCCGCGACCGGCGCCACACCCGGGGCGGCACCCGGGACGACCAGTCACCGCTTCACCGCCGGCGCGGTCCGCGACGTCGCCGTCTCGGCAGGCCGTTTCGACGTCTGGCACACCGAGGTCAACAGTGTCCGCATCCATCTCGGCACTCCTGCTACCGGCACACGCGTGCCACCACGGGTGTGGCTGGACCGCATCGCTCAGGACATGCAATTCCTCAGTGGTCTGTTCGGGCCGTTCCCCTACCGGGACCTCTGGGTCTCGGTGATTCCCGCTCAGGGCTCAGGGCTGGAATTCCCCACGGCACTCCAGTTCGGCGACATCGGACAAGATGACCTACCGAGCCTCGTCGCCCACGAGCTCTCCCACCAGTGGTTCTATGCCCTCGTGGGGAACAACCAGGCCGCCGACCCGTGGCTCGACGAGGCCTTCGCCACCTATGGCGGAGTCGTGGCCACCAACGGTGAAGCGGGCTACGCACTGGCCGCCGTCACCCAGGACCGCCGCGGTGATATGGGACGGCCGATGAGGTACTGGAACGAGCAGGGCGACTTCGACGGATACGTACAGTCCGTCTACACCCAGGGGGGTGCCGTGCTGGTCGAAGCCCGCCGTCGCGCGGGGGCGATCCGCTTCGACGCGGCGCTGCGCGCCTACGTCGCCGCCAACGCCCACCAGATCGCCCAGCCTGGCGACGTCGCCCGCGACTTCCGCGAGCTGCCCGAAGTCCGCGGTCTTCTCGTCGAATACGGTGCGCTACCGCCCGGCTCCTGACGGCACGAGCGAGCGCGACCCAGACTCCGACCGATCCGAGTGCGGCGAGCGTGGGACTCGATGGTGCCCGTCCCGCTACGGATGGTCGACGCGCACCGCCAGGCCCGGGCGCTCGCCCGCGGCCAGGGCCGCGAGGACGTCGGGCAGCGCGTCGAACGCGCAGGTGTCGGTGATCAGCGCGTCGAAGCGGGGGTCGGCGAGCAGGCGCAGGGCGAGGGTCAGCCGGTCGGTCGTGCTCCACCGCGCCCGGCGCGCCGGGGCCACCCGGCCGACCTGCGACGCGCGCACGCTCAGGCGCCGCGAGTGGAAGGCCTCGCCCAGCGGCACGCGGGGCGCCCGCTCGCCGTACCAGGACAGCTCGATGACCTCGCCCTCGTCGCCGAGCAGCTCCAGCGACCGCGCGAGCCCGGCCTCGGACGCGCTGGCGTGCAGCACGAGGTCGCACTCCCCCGCCGCCTCCTGCGGCGTCGCGAACCCGACACCCAGCGCGTCGGCCACCGCGCGGCGGGAGGTGTCGACGTCGACGAGCTCCACGCGCACGCCGGGGAACGACGCGAGCACCCCCGCCACGGACGCGCCGACCATGCCGGCCCCGACGACGGCGACGCGGTCGCCCACCCGGGGCGCGGCGTCCCAGAGCGCGTTGACCGCCGTCTCCACCGTCCCGGCGAGCACCGCCCGCTCCGGCGGGACGCCGTCGGGCACCTCGACGACGGCCGACGCCGGCACGACGAACCGGTCCTGGTGCGGGTACAGGCAGAAGACGGTGCGCCCGGCGCCCGGACCCTCCTCGACCACGCCGACCGACAGGTAGCCGTAGACGACGGGGCCCGGGAAGTCGCCGCTCTGGAAGGGCGCGCGCATGCGGTCGTGCTGGCTCGCGGGCACCTCGCCGCGGTACACGAGGGTCTCGGTGCCGCGGCTGATGGCCGAGTGCGCGGTGCGCACGACGACGTCGTCGGGACCCGGGTCGGGCAGCGGCACCTCGACGATCCCCGCCCGCCCGGGCGCCTCGATCCGGAACGCCCGCGCCGTGCCCGCCATCGCCGCACCCTCCTGACACCCCGACCATCCGCGGGCGGTCATGCTGGCACGCGTGCAGAGCGAGCACGGCCCGTCCCCGACCCTCG
>CADCTH010000006.1 GCA_902805495.1 uncultured Actinomycetospora sp. | reverse complement strand
GCGGGCGGCGGCCACCCGCTACACGACGTCGCCGCGCGGGGTGCCGGCCGGCGCGCTGACCCGCGCGACGACCTGGGCGCCCTCGGTGGCGAGCTGCTTGGAGAACTCCTCGGCGAGGCCCTCGCCGTAGGTCTTGCCGTCGGACACCACGGCGACGCGCCGTTTGCCCTCGGCCCGCGCCAGGTACGTGGCCGCCGCGGGGCCCTGCACGGCGTCGGTGGCCACGGTGCGGAAGAAGGTCTGGTACTGCCGCAGCGGCGCCGTGGCGGGGTTGGCGCCGCGTGTCAGCGCCGTCGCGGTGCTGCCGGGCGAGATCTGCACGACCCCGGCCTCGCCCAGCACCGGCTGCACGGCCTGCGCGACCGACGAGTTGAAGGGGCCGAGCACCCCGACCAGCGAGGGGTCGCGGGCGAGGGTCGCGGCGGCCGCGGCGCCGGTGGCCGGGTCCGCGCGGTCGTCCTGGCTCTGCACGGCGAGGTGGTAGCCGGGCACCGCGCACCGGGCGTTGGCCTGGGTCACCGCGAGGTCGGCCGAGTTCTTCATGCCCAGGCCCACCGAGGCCAGCTCGCCCGAGAGCGGCGCCACGAGGCCGACGACGAGGGTGCCCCGGCTGGTGTCGCAGTCGCCCCCGTCACCGGAGGAGCCGCCCGCTCCCCCGCAGCCGGCGAGCACCAGCGCGAGCAGCGCGGCGACCACGGCGATCGCGGTGACCGCCCCCGCCCGACGACGTCGCACTCGCCTCGACCTCCTCGCCGTGTCCGGCCCCGTTCGTGGCGGGGACCTACGGTAGGTCACCGCCGCGGCGCGTCGGACCCGGGGACGGTCACGGTGTGAGCGTCAGCCGAAGGTCTCGACGACGGCGTCGGCGACGGCACGCATGGTCGTGCGCCGGTCCATCGCCGTGCGCTGGATCCAGCGGAACGCGTCGGGCTCCGACATCTTCTTCGTGGCCATCAGCAGGCCCTTGGCCCGCTCGACGGCCTTGCGGGTCTCGAGCCGGTCGGTGAGACCGGCGACCTCCGCCTCGAGCGCGGCGACCTCCGCGTAGCGCGACGCCGCCAGCTCGATCGCGGGCACGACGTCGGTCTTGGAGAACGGCTTGACCAGGTACGCCATCGCGCCGGCGTCCCGCGCCGACTCGACGAGCTCGCGCTGGCTGAACGCCGTGAGCATGACGACGGGGGCCAGGCGCTCGCCCGCGATGGTGCGGGCCGCCTCCAGGCCGTCGGTGCGCGGCATCTTGATGTCCATCATGATCAGGCCGGGGCGCAGCTCGCGGGCCAGCCGGATGGCCTCCTCGCCGTCGCCGGCCTCGCCGACGACGTCGTAGCCCTCCTCGCGCAGCATCTCGACGAGGTCGAGCCGGATGAGCGCCTCGTCCTCGGCGACCACGACCCGCAGGCCTGCCGGCGCGGCCGCCTCGGGAGTGTCCTGGGCCTCGGTGTCGCTGATGATGTCGGCCGACTGGCTCATGGGCCCGCTCCTCGTGTCCGCGCGTCGTCGCGCCGCCCCCGCATGGCGCCACGCTGCGTCGACCCGGGACGGCCGTCCGGCCCTCCGGTGCCGGCGAGGCCGGGACGACCGGTTCGGGCAGGCCGTTTCGATTCAGGAACATACCGGCCCGCGGCCCCGACGGAGACCGTGACGCTGCTCGCTCGACCTCACGGCGCCGGCGGGTCGAGGTCGACGCGGATCGTCAGGGGCGTGGTCGCGAGGGCGCGGCCGAGCGCGGCGTCGGCGCGCGCCGGCGGCGTCCGCGAGCGGGCGCGGGTGTCTTCGTCGGGCAGGACGGTGGCCGTGCCGGCGCGCCAGGTGCGCCCGGCCTTGACGCGCACCCGCGGCTGCCGGGCGATGTTGCGCACGAAGTCCGCCTGGTGCCCGTGCGCCGCGACGAGCCAGAACACGTCACCGTCGAGCCCGTTGCCGACCGGGGTGTGGCGCGGCTCCCCGCTGCGGCGCCCGGTGGTCTCGAGGAGCGCGAAGGCCGGGGGTGCGAGGTCGTGGCGCAGCGCCCACCGCAGGGCGCCGGTGCCGACGCGGAGGAACACCCGGAGGAAGCGGTACTTCCGGGTCCTCGCCGGCCGCTCGCTGGTCACGCGCCCGATGCTGGGCGCCGGGGGCGAGCGTGTCCACGGCGGCGCGCTGGTGCCCCCGGTGGGACTCGAACCCACACTGGACGGAGTTTGAGACCGCTGCCTGCTGCCATTTGGGCTACGGGGGCCGACCGTTCGGGCTACCATCCGCGGCATCCGCGCGGCAACCCAGGAGCAGCATAGACGGCCGGCCTGGCGGTCCTGTCGGCGCGCCGAGCGTTGTCGGTGGGTGCGTGCAACCTGCTGGTGTGCACCCGAGAGCGACCGTCGACCGCGCGCTCACGCTGGCCGGCGAGGGCCGTCGACCGGCCGAGATCGCGCGTCTGCTCGCGGTGCCCGTGAGCACCGTCGTGCACTGGTGCCGCGGCGATCGCCGGGGTTCGCGCAGCGACGGCCGGCACGAGGGATGCCCCCGCTGCCACGCCGTACCGCTCGAGGAGGACGCGTACTCCTACCTCCTCGGGGCCTACCTTGGCGATGGGTACATCAACGTCGGCCGGCGCGGGGTCGCCTCGCTGTCGGTCTTCTGCGGCGACGACTGGCCAGGCGTCGCCTCCGAGGTACGCGAGGCCCTCCGTGCCGTGATGCCGTCCTCGTCCGTGTGCGACGTCCGTCGCGCCGGCTGCACCCAGATCAAGAGCTATGCCGTGCACTGGCCGTGCCTGTTCCCCCAGCACGGCCCGGGGAAGAAGCACACCCGCGACATCGTGCTGGCGCCGTGGCAGTCCGCGATCGTGGCGGAGCACCCGGGACGGTTCCTGCGCGGCCTCTTCCACTCCGACGGGTGCCGCGTCACCAACTGGGCGACGAAGCGCACGGAGTCCGGGGTACGGCGCTACGAGTATCCCCGCTACCACTTCTCCAACAGGTCGGAGGACATCCTCGGACTCTGCACACACGCCCTCGACCTGCTCGACATCCCCTGGCGGCGCTCCCGCCGCGACATGCTGTCCGTCTCGACGCGCGCCGGTGTCGCGACGCTCGACCTCGTCGTCGGGCCGAAGTACTGACCGGGACGGGGTCGGGTTCCCGTCACGCCACGGACGACAGCCCGGCCCCGACCTCGCTCACGACGGCGTGGTCGCGGTTGCGCGCCATGACGTGGCCGAGCCCCAGGAGTCCGGCGACGGGCAGGGGGATCACCTCGAACGCGGCGAGGGCGCCGACGGTGATGATGAAGGCGAGGCTGCCGGTGAGCGGCCAGCCCACGGGACCGATGTAGGGGATCTCGACGTGCCAGCCCGGGAGCGCGGCCGGCTCGGTGTCGCTGTCCATGCGGTCCTCCGCGTCTCGGTGCCTGGTTGCGGGCTCACCGTGGACCGGCAGCACGGCGCGACCCTCGTCCGCGCCGGGTGAACCTCCGGCCCGTCCGGATCTCCACGAGCACCGGTAGCAGCGCCGACCGCCGTCCGGCGCAGGTGGGCCGAACGGGCTGTGAGCTGCATTTGACGTCGTGCGGCGGGACGGACGACGATCCCACTGCGGAAGGGCGTGCGGTACGCCGCGGGATCGGGGGTGCGGCATCCGCATCCCACGAGCCGGCCCTCCTCCGGCGGACGACGACGCCCCGGCGCCCCGCGCCGGGCGGACGCTCGCCCTGCTCCTCACCCTCATGGTCATCGACTTCGCCGACCGGCAGGTGCTGGTCGGCGCCTTCCCCCAGCTGCGCCGCGATTGGGGGCTCAGCGACACCGAGCTCGGGGCGCTGGTCTCGGTCCTCACGCTGACCGTGGCCCTCGCGGCGATGCCCGTCGCGGCGTGGGTCGACCGCCGCAGCCGC
>CADCTH010000005.1 GCA_902805495.1 uncultured Actinomycetospora sp. | reverse complement strand
TCGGCGGGACGCGGCGCCTCGGACGGGGCGACCGGCGCGACCGGGTCGGGCGTGATGACGCCGGGCTGCGGCGCCGGCCCGGGGGGCGGGAAGCCGTTGGTCGAGTACTGGTTCGGGTTCGTGGGCGACCCGGGCGCGGGCTCGTCGCCGGGGAACACGCAGGCGCTCAGCGCGACGCCCCCGGCGAGCAGCACGGCGGCCAGGGCCGAGGTGCGGGCGGCGCGGCGTCGGTTCGGCACTCGGGTCCCTCCCAGGTCGTCCCGCCGACCCCCGTCGACGGCGCGCAGACGGTATCGCGTCCCCGCCCCGCCCGCCGCGCTCGCCCCACGTGAGCGATCTTCGGGGCTATAGGCCCCAGGATCACGCACGTGGGCGGGCCAGGACCCCGCGCGGACGGATCGAGCGCATCGGCTCCGGGCCGACGCCCTCCTCGCGCAGCACGTCGGCGGCCGCGGTGACGGCGGTGACCGCCGCGCGCTCCATCAGCGCCGACGGGACGTCGCACGCCACCCAGTCGCCGGCCAGGCGCAGGCCGCGGGCGTCGGTGAGGACGCCGGGGCGCACGAGGTGGTAGCCGGGGTCGAAGCCCGGCGCGTTGGTGTAGCGGTGGCTCTCGGCGTCGATCACCCGCAGCTCCGCGGCCTCGGGCCACAGCGCCGCGAGCTCCTCGCGCATCGCCGCCACCAGGTCGTCGACAGACTCCCCCGGCGGGCAGGCGTAGGAGTGCAGCTCGACGACCGATCCCCCGCGCTCCCGGGCCCAGCGCGCCGCGCCGCCCTCGAGCCGGTGGAACAGCGTCACCGAGTCGAGCACCCGCTCGCGGGTCACGCCGGTGAACACCGAACGGGACGGGTCGACGTCGCCCTCGCAGAACAGCCGCGCCACGACGTAGGGCTCGCCGCCGGGCAGGCCCGCGATCCGCCGCGCGAGCCCCGGGGCGTGCGCGACCAGCTCGGGCGACGCCGCCACGAGGTCGCGGGTGGCGGGGACGTCGGTGGCGACGACGAGGTCGCGGGCGTGCCGCGCGGGCTCTCCCTCCACGTCCACCGCCCAGCCGCGCGCGCCGTCCGGGCGCAGCGACACCGCCCGCGCGCCCGTCGTCACCGTCGCGCCGTGCTTCTCCAGCAGGCGCGTGAACGGCTCCCACAGCGCGGTCCGGTAGTCCTCGGTCGGAGCGTCCATGCCCAGGCCCTCGGGGTTGCCGGTGAAGTAGAAGTGGCACATCGCCAGGAACTCGGCGGCCGAGTAGCGCTGCTCGACGTTGAAGAACGAGTGCGCGAACACCTCGAAGAGCATCGCCCGCCCGCGGTCGGAGAACCCGAGCGAGTCGAGCAGCTCGGCGGCGCTGCGGTGGTCGTGCTCGGCGTAGGTGCGCGCCGGGTCGTAGTGCAGCATCGCCAACGCCTCGTCGGCGTTGACGTGGCGCAGCTCGCGCAGCTTGAAGCTCGGGCTGCGCAGCACCAGGGCGACGAGGTTGAGCAGCGGGGTGCGCGGCAGCGCCGTGAAGTCCTCGGGCTCCCAGCCCACCGACGGGCGGCTCGCGATCGGGTAGCCGCCGACGTCGCGCAGGAAGCCCAGCTCCGGGTCGATGCGGCGCAGCACGTCGCGCAGCGTGTAGTACTGCCGGAAGAAGCCGTGGTAGCCGTGCTCGACCACCACCTCGCTGCCGTCGGCCAGGCGCCGGTCCCACGTGCCGAGCCGCCCGCCCAGGTGCGGCGCGGCCTCGAGCAGCTCGACCTGCACGCCGCGCTCGGCGAGCACGAGCGCGGCGGTGACGCCGGCGATGCCGCCCCCGACGACGACGGCGGTGACGTCCGGGCCCACGCGCTGCGGGAGGTCGGGCCGGGCACGCACGTGGTGGTGGGGACGGAACAGGCCAGGCACGCGCCGGAGCCTAGGCCGGTCGGCGGGCATGGGCCCGGCGGGACGGGGGCACCTAGCCCCGCGACGGTGGCCGTCACAGCGGGAGGAGACCCCCATGGCCGAGACCGACCGGGAACGGCGCGTGATCGACGAGGTCACGAAGGGGCTGATCATCGGCGGATCGGTGCGCGACGCGACCGGCCAGAAGACGTTCGGCGTGGAGGATCCCTCCACCGGCGAGATCCTCTGTGACGTCGCCGACGCCTCCCCCGAGGACGGGATGGCCGCCCTCGACGCCGCCGCCGCCGCGCAGGCCGACTGGGCCGCGACCGCGCCCCGGGAGCGCGGCGAGATCCTGCGCCGCGCCTTCGAGCTGGTCACCGAGCGCGCCGACGACATCGCGATGCTCATGACCCTCGAGATGGGCAAGCCGCTCGCCGAGTCGAAGGCCGAGATCGGCTACGCCGCCGAGTTCTTCCGCTGGTTCTCCGAGGAGGCCGTGCGGATCTCCGGCGAGTGGAAGGTCAACGCCACCGGCTCGGGCCGCGTGCTCGTGATGCGCCAGCCGATCGGGCCGTGCCTGCTCATCACGCCGTGGAACTTCCCGCTGGCCATGGGCACCCGCAAGATCGGCCCGGCGATCGCCGCCGGCTGCACGATGGTGATCAAGCCGGCCTCGCTGACCCCGCTGACCATCCTGGAGCTGGCCGACATCCTCGCCGAGGCGGGCCTGCCCGACGGGGTGCTCAACGTCGTCACCACCAAGTCCACGGGCAAGGTGATGGGCCCGCTGATCACCGACGGACGCATCCGGAAGCTGTCGTTCACCGGGTCCACGGAGGTCGGGCAGAAGCTCCTGCAGCAGGCCTCGGAGCAGGTGCTCAAGACCTCGATGGAGCTGGGCGGCAACGCCCCGTTCGTCGTGTGCGCGGACGCCGACGTCGACGAGGCCGTCGCGGGCGCGATGCTCGCCAAGATGCGCAACATCGGCGAGGCGTGCACCGCGGCCAACCGGTTCTACATCCACGCCGACGTCGCCGAGGAGTTCACCAAGAAGCTCACCGAGCGGATGGGCGACATGAAGGTGGGGCGCGGCACCGAGGAGGGCGTCGAGGTCGGCCCGCTGGTGGAGGCCGACCAGCGCGACAAGGTGGCCGAGCTCGTCGACGACGCCGTGCAGAAGGGCGCGACCGTGCGCACCGGCGGGCAGGTGCCCTCGGGCCAGGGCTACTTCTACCCGCCGACCGTGCTCGCCGACGTGCCGACCTCGGCCCGCCTGGCCAAGGAGGAGATCTTCGGCCCGGTGGCCCCGATCTTCACGTTCACCGAGGACGACGAGGCGATCCGCGCGGCCAACGACACCGAGTTCGGGCTGGTCAGCTACCTGTACACCAAGGACCTGTCCCGGGCGATCCGGCTGTCCGAGCGCCTCGAGGCGGGGATGGTCGGGCTCAACCAGGGCATGGTGTCCAACGCGGGCGCGCCCTTCGGCGGCTGGAAGCAGTCGGGCCTGGGGCGCGAGGGCGGCAGCGTCGGGATCGAGGAGTACCTCGAGGTCAAGTACGTGGCGATGAACGTGTGAGGTGCGCTCCGCGCACGTGAGCACTTCTCGGTGCTGGAGCACCAAGAGGTGCTCACGTGGGCGGAGCCCACAGATCGCCGGTGAGGGTCTGGTCGTCGAGGCGGTGGGCGGCCGGGGTGTCGTGCAGCACGAGCAGCCCCTCGGGCAGGACGGCCAGGCCCTCGGGGCGGTCGCAGCCGACGCCGACGGTGAGCTCGGCGACCACCTCGACCTCGTCGCGGGTGATCGCCGGCGGCAGCGCCCCGGCGGCCGCCGCCCCGCGCAGGCGCACGATCCGCGCCGGGCCGTCGAGCACCATCGTCGGGCCGGCGAGCACGAGCAGGTCGTCGCCGTCGGGGCACAGGTCGCGCACGCCGAGCCCGGCGAGGTCGAGGACGTGCTTGCGGTAGCGGCGGCCGTCCTCGAGCTCGTGCAGCCGGAGGCGGTCGGGCTCGTCCTCGTCGACGTACGGC
>CADCTH010000004.1 GCA_902805495.1 uncultured Actinomycetospora sp. | reverse complement strand
GTGCTCGCGCTGGTCGCCGGGGTCGTGCTCGGCGTGCGGGCGCTCAGCGGCCCGACCGGCACGCCCACGGTGGTCGGGGGCCAGGTGTTCGTGGCCCCCGTCGGCTGGGTCACCGCGGGTGGTGACGCCGCCGCCCGCCGCGTCCTGCTGCGGCCCGCCGGGGCCCCGCGCGGCACCGACCTCGTGGCCGTGCAGGAGAACCCCCTCGACGCCGCCGCGGCCGAGGACCCCGAACGTGCGCGCTCGCAGCTCGCCGCCCAGTACGAGAGCGCGCGGGCCGCGGGCGACCCGGTCTCGGGCTACGAGCCGGTGGCGGAGTTCGGGGACCGCCCGGTGGCCCGGTACCGGCAGGACCCGGCGCCGGGCGTGCGCGTCGACTGGTTCGTGGTCCTCTCCGCGCCCTCGATGGTCAGCGTCGGCTGCCGCCACGGCACCGACGACGCCGACGCCCGCCGCGTCCTCGCCGCGTGCGCCCAGGTCGTGGAGACGCTCGCGCCGACCGGCTGATCGGATTTCCCCGAACGGCCACCACGGCGCGCACGCGGTCGTCATGCTCGATCCGCGAGACCAGGAGACCGACGAGGACACCGACGGGAAGGGGACGGACGTGGCCGCGAACAGCGGGTTCAGCACCGACACCGCGACGATGCAGGCCGTCGCGAAGAAGATCAACACCACGCACGCGGCGATGGAGGGCGACCTCGGCCGGCTGCGCGCGCAGCTCGCCGACGTGGCGGGCACGCAGTGGCAGGGCCGGGCCGCCGACGCCTTCGGCATCTCGATGACGCAGTGGGACGTCGACGCCCAGCGCATGAACAAGGCCCTCGACGACATCTCGGCGCTGGTCAACCGGGCGGCCGGCCTCATGCAGACCAACCAGGACTCCGGCGTCCAGGCCTTCCGGTCGGCCGAGGGCGGCGGGGGCGGCCAGTTCGGCCACCTCCTCTGACGCACCCCACCCACCCGAGACCACCGAGGAGCGCACCCGTGCCCCAGGACCAGATCCGCGTCGACTTCTCCACCATCGACGGCGCGGCGGCCAACATGTCGACCCTGCAGGCCGCGATCGAGGGCCACATGGCCGACCTCGACCGCTCGATCGCCGAGCTGCAGGTCTGGAACGGCCAGGCCGCCGCGGAGTGCCAGGCCCGCAACCAGGAGATCAAGTCGGCCTGGGCGTCGATCCAGCAGCAGCTGGGCCACATGACCACCCAGACCAACCGGTTCAACGAGGACGCCCGGATCACCGAGGACGCGATCTACCGGTCGTTCTCCTCCCGCTGAGGACGCGTCCGGGGGCGGTCGGCGTCCCTCACGAGGGGACGCGTACTCTGGACGACCGATGCGCGGTGTACGTCCCGCGCCTGATCGACCCCA
The DNA here is from genome assembly GCA_902805495.1 of uncultured Actinomycetospora sp. GTDB lineage: Bacteria > Actinomycetota > Actinomycetes > Mycobacteriales > Pseudonocardiaceae > Actinomycetospora. The sequence continues at coordinate 3,113 of CADCTH010000004.1, read as the reverse complement.
CCGGCCCCGAGCCGACCGCCCAGCCGTCCGTGACGAGGTAGCTTCCGTGCGCACGTTCAGTCCGAAGCCCGGCGACATCGACCGCGCCTGGCACGTCATCGACGCGTCCGACGTCGTCCTGGGGCGCCTCGCCACCCAGAGCGCCACGCTGCTGCGGGGCAAGCACAAGCCCACCTACGCGCCGCACGTCGACACCGGCGACTTCGTCGTCATCGTGAACGCGGAGAAGGTCGCGCTCACGGGTGGCAAGCGTGACGACCGCATGGTGTACCGCCACAGCGGCTACCCGGGCGGCCTCAAGGCCCGCACGGTCGGCGAGGAGCTCGAGCGCTTCCCCGCCCGCCTGGTCGAGAAGGCCATCAAGGGCATGCTCCCGAAGAACCGGCTGGGCCGGGCGATGAGCAGCAAGCTCAAGGTCTACGCGGGCCCCGAGCACCCCCACGCCGCGCAGAAGCCGGTGCCGTACGAGATCCGACAGGTGAGCCAGTGACCAGCCCCGACGACCAGCCCGACCTGCCCGCCGACGACGCGGCGCGGGCGCTCGCCGAGGCGGCGGACCTCCCCGAGGGCGCCGAGAGCGCCGTCGGTGGCACCCCGGCCTCCGCGACCGACGACCCGGGCACCGACACCGACGTCGCCGTCGACACGGACGCCGACAGCGGCGCCGAGGCCGGCGACACCGAGGGCGACACGGACGCCGACACCGACGTGTTCGGTGACGCCGCGTCCGCCCCGGTCTTCGCCTCCATCGACCGGCCCATCCAGACGGTCGGCCGCCGCAAGGAGGCCATCGTCCGCGTGCGCCTCGTCGCGGGCACCGGTCGCATCGTGTGCAACGGGAAGGCCTTCGAGGAGTACTTCCCGAACAAGGTCCACCAGCAGCTCATCCGCGAGCCGCTGGTGATGACCGAGCGCACCGAGCAGTTCGACGTCTACGCCACGCTGCACGGCGGCGGCACGTCGGGCCAGGCGGGCGCCCTGCGCCTCGGCCTCGCCCGCGCCCTCACCGAGGTCGAGCCCGACGACCGTCCGGTCCTCAAGAAGGCCGGCTTCCTCACCCGTGACCCGCGGGCCACGGAGCGCAAGAAGTACGGCCTGAAGAAGGCCCGGAAGGCGCCCCAGTACTCGAAGCGCTGATGGCGGCGGGAGACGCAGCGGAGCGGAGCTCGACCCCGCGACGCAGGCTCTTCGGCACCGACGGTGTCAGGGGGCTGGCCAACGCCGACCTCGGCGTGATGATCTCCGCCTCGCACAACCCGATGCCCGACAACGGCATCAAGCTCTTCGCCGCCGGCGGGCACAAGCTGCCCGACGCGCTCGAGGACGAGATCGAGGCGCACGTCCGCCAGGCCGCCGGTCCCCCACCCGCCGGCGTGGCCGCGCGCCCCACCGGCCGCGGCATCGGCCGGGTCCGCGACGTCCCCGACGCCGTCGAGCGGTACACGGACCACCTCGCCACCGCCACGCCCACGCCGCTGGCGGGCCTGCACGTCGTCGTCGACTGCGCCCACGGGGCCGCGTCGGCCGCGGCTCCCCGCGCGTACGCCGCGGCGGGCGCCCGGGTCACGGCCCTGCACGCCGAGCCCGACGGCTGGAACATCAACGAGGACGTCGGCTCGACCCACATGGACGCGCTCGCCCGCGCCGTGGTGGCCGAGGGCGCCGACCTGGGCATCGCCCACGACGGCGACGCCGACCGCTGCCTGGCCGTGGACGCGGCGGGCGAGGTCGTCGACGGCGACCAGATCCTCGCGGTCCTCGCGCTCGACCTGCTGGCGCGCGGCGAGCTCGCCGACGCCACGCTCGTCGTCACCGTCATGAGAAACCTCGGCCTGCACCTCGCGATGGCCGACGCGGGCGTCGCGCTGCGCACCACCGCGGTCGGCGACCGCTACGTCCTCGAGGAGCTGCGCTCCGGCGGGTTCTCCCTCGGCGGCGAGCAGTCGGGGCACGTCGTGCTCCCCGCCCACGCCACCACCGGCGACGGCCTGCTCACCGCGCTGCGGCTCATGGCGTGCGTCGCGGAGAGCGGCCGCCCGCTCGCCGACCTCGCCGCGGTGATGACGCGACTGCCCCAGGTGCTGGTCAACGTGCCGGTCGCGGACAAGGCGGCGGTCGGCTCGTCGGCCGAGGTCGCCGACGCCGTGGCCGCCGCGGAGGCCGAGCTGGGCGGCCAGGGCCGCGTGCTGCTGCGCCCCTCGGGCACCGAGCAGCTCGTGCGGGTCATGGTCGAGGCGCCGACGCAGCGGGTGGCCGGCGAGGTCGCCGACCGGCTCGCGGGCCTGGTCTCCACCGTCCGCTGACGCGCGCCGCCGGGCGCACCGTTCGTGGTGCCCGGGCGTCCCGGTACCGGGTTCGCGCCCCCCGGGCGGTCGTCAGGCGTTAACCTGACCACGGTCCCGCCGACCCGGCGCCGGGGTGCGGGGGCCGGGCAGACCGGCATCGGTGGCGATCCCGCGGCAGCGCGGGGGAGGACGCGGAGGACGCGATGGACTCGTTCCCGCCCGCGCACGAGCCCCACCTCGACGGCCTGTCCGACCTCGACGACCTGCTCACCGGGCTGGACGACGACGCCGACGACGACGCGACCGAGGCCCCCGACCTGCCCGAGGTCGTCGAGGCCGTCACCGGGCGGGCCCGCGACCTGCACCGGCTGGCAGACCGTCTCAGTGCCGACGGGGCCGAGGGCGGCACCGGCGACGACACCCTCTCCGCGGTCGCCCTGCTCCGCGCCCACGCCGGCGCGGTCGACGAGCTCGCCGAGCACCTCCTGGCCGCCCGCGAGGACGACGATCACGGAGACCGGCGCGTCGCGACGGTCCACGGCCCGGCGTCCGCGCCGCCCACGTCCGCGCCGACCGCCACACCCCCCGGCCCCGACGACACCGCCCCGCGCGGGGTGCCGCGCACCGTCGGGTGACCACGCCCGACCGCCCGCTCCGGCTCGTCCCCCCGGCCGGTCCGGTCGATCTCGCGGGGCCCTCCCGCGCTGCCCTGCTCGGGGCGGTCGACGTCGCCGTCGGTCTGCTCACCGTCCACCTGCCGCGCTGGCACGCGGTGCCGCCGCGCTGGCGCGGCGTCCCGTCCGGCCCCGACACCGACCCGGCGACCGT
>CADCTH010000003.1 GCA_902805495.1 uncultured Actinomycetospora sp. | reverse complement strand
TGGCGGCGTCACGCTCGCGCACGAGGCCGTAGACGGAGACGCCGACGAGGACGGCCACGGTCGCGAGCGTCGGCCACACCACGCGCGGCTGTGGGCCGGCGACGCCCACCTTGGGCGTCACCTTGAACGAGCAGCGCCGGCGCAGGACCGTCAGCACCGAGGCCACGATGTGCAGCCAGAAGCAAGCGCCCGAGACGGCCAGGCCGGCGAACGTGAACGACCCGCCACCGGCGACGGCCACCGTCGTCAGCGCGAGGACGAAGTACGGCGCGAAGTGCAGCAGGAACTCCGGCGCGGTCAGGTTGTCGAGCGGCTGCGCCCCCGTCAGGATCGTGATGAGCGGGAACGACAGGTAGACGAGCACCGTCCAGCCCGTCAGCCAGTACAGGCCCGAGAGGAGGTACTGCGCCTTCAGACGCGCGCCGAGCCGGGCGCGGACGATGCGTGGCAGCGCGGACAGGCAGCCACGCGCCCACCGCAGCTGCTGGGTCACGTAGGAGCCCATGTCGTCGGGGCCGAGCCCCGCGGCGAGGATCTCGGGGAGGTAGGCGGTGTGCCAGCCCTGCTCGTGCAGCGTGATCGTCAGCTCGAAGTCCTCGGTGATGGAGTGCGTCGGGAAGCCGCCGGTCGCGTCGAGCGCCGTTCGGCGGAACACCACGTTGGTGCCGCAGCAGAACATCGCCCCGAGCCCGTCCTTGCCGCGAGCGATCACCCCGAAGAAGAGCGTCTGCTGCGTCCACGCGGCACCGGCGATCCCGGGCCGGTCGCCGTTGGCGTAGTACTGCGGCGTCTGCACGAAGGCGAGGCGCTCGTCGTCCTCGAAGTGGCCGAGGCACGCCTCGACGAACCGCGGGTCGACCACGTGGTCGCAGTCGACGACGGCGACGTACTCCGCGTCGATGTGCTCGAGCGCGTGGTTGATGTTGCCCGCCTTGGCGTGGTCGTGCACCGGGCGGCGCAGGTAGCGCGCCCCGTTGCGCTCGGCCAGGTCGCGCATCTCGTCGCTGTCGCCGTCGTCGAGCAGCCAGACGCGCACGTCGGTGCCGCGCAGGCCCACGGCCGCTGCGACGGTCAGCTCGACGACCTCGACCGGCTCGTCGTAGCGGGGGATGAGGACGTCGACCGAAGCGGGCCGTGTCGGAGGCTTGGCGGGGCGGACGCGCTCGTTGGCCGCCGTCCACCACAGCCCGACGGCCTGCAGGACGTTCAGCGCCTCGGCCGCGACGAGCAGGCCGTAGAGGACCGGGTGGCCCACCCGCTCGGGCGACAGCAGCCACGACAGGTACCACAGCACCAGCGGCACGCCGACGAGGGCCATGACCCGCACGCGGCGGCGCACCGACGCGCCGGGGACGACGGGGGTCCAGTGCGGCTCGCGCAGGCGGACGTCCCAGGCGCGCGTGCTCACCGGAACCGCCACACGGTCACGCCGCTGAAGCTCTCGCGCGAGACCCGCCGGCGCTCGAAGTCCAGCCGGCCGACCTGCCGGTCGACGACCCGCCGGTAGCGCTCCTGGTCGAGGAAGGAGCCGACGACCACGACCTGCGGCGCCTGGCGCCGTGAAGGCAGCGCCTCGCCCAGCGGCCGCGCGCGCAGCCGCGGCGCGTAGTGCTCGAGCACCGATCGCAGCTCGGGCGGGGCGTACAGGACGACGTCCCTCGGGCCGAGGCCGGCCTGCACGCGTGCGAGCGCCTCGCGGTTGTCGTAGCGGCGCTCGTTGGCCCGGTTGAGCTGCTGGTCGGCCAGGGCGACCACGAGGACCGCCGCGAAGGCCGCGGGCAGCAGGACGCGCCCGAGCGTCGAGTGCGTCCAGCCGCTCGTGACCCGCGCGAGCAGCACGAAGGCGAGCGGGACGACGGCGATGAAGTACCGGATCTCGAACAGGGAGGGGTTGGTCACCGACAGCGCGCCGACAACGGCCACCGGGGCCAGCGTGCACCAGGCCAGCAGCGCCGTCGGCCGCCCGAGGCCGCGCCCCAGCGTGAGCACGCCCACGAGCAGCAGCAGGGGCCAGACGGCCGGCAGCAGATCCGTGACGCGTTCGCTGTGGAAGCCGAGCAGGGCCCAGGACACGTTCGAGATGACGGTGTAGAACGTCACGCCCTCGCCTCCGGAGTCGGCGCCGGCGAAGCCGCCGCCCGTGCCGGTCGCCTCGATCTGGGCGGCGGCCAGCAGCCCGAGCGGGACGAGCAGCGCCGCCAGCAGGAGGCCGGTCGCCCCCAGCCGCGCGAGCATGGCCGGCGTGCCGGGCCGCCGGCGGGCCAGGCGCGCCAGCAGCGTGCCCAGGACGAGCGCGTACGTCGCGGCGACGAGGACGAGCGCGAACCAGTGCGTCCACACGGCCAGGCCGGAGGCGCCGGTGAACAGGAGCCAGTCGCGCCAGGCGCCCGTCCGCAGCGCCCGCGCCGCGCCGAGTACGGCGACCGTGCCGAAGAGCGCCACGAAGACGTAGCCGCGCGCCTCCTGGCTGTACCAGACGAGCAGCGGCGCCACCGCGCCGAACAGGGCGGCGACGAGCCCGGTGCGGCGGTCGTGCAGCTCCGCGGCGAGGGCGTACATCGCCGGGACGAGCAGGACGCCGGCGAGGATCGACGGCGCCCGCACCGCCAGGTCGCCGTCGCCGAACGCCCGCACGGTCGCCCAGAGGACGAGGTGGTGCAGCGGCGGGTGCCGGTCGCCGGCGGCCAAGTCCTGGACCAGCTCGTCGGGCGCGAGCTGCGCCTGCTCGACGCTGATGGTCTCGTCGAGCCACAGCCCGCGCGTGACGGCCAGGCGCAGCAGCGCCCCGACCGCCATGAGCCCGAGGAGGCACAGCGCGGCCGTCCGGCCGGAGACGTCGCCCGCAGGCCGGCGCAGCGTCCGCGCGGCGACCGGGAACGGCTGCGCCTCCGGCGGGCGCTCGGAGGCGCCGCGACGAAGGCGCAGACGCGAAGGGGAAGGTGAAGGTGACGGAGCGGTCGCGGACATGGTGAAGCGCCGGCGTCCGCGGAAGGTGTCCGCATCGGCCGGGCAAGATGGCTCCTTCGGGGCTTCCCATTCGGCAGATCACCACACCGTGTTGTGGTGTTGCTCACATGACCGGACGTTTGCTCGCGCAACGGCGGTGGGCAGCCCCGGGGGGTGTTGATACCGGGGCAGGTCGTCGCGCACTACGAGATCGAGGAGGTCGCCGGCAGCGGCGGCATGGGGGTCGTCTACCGCGCGCGAGACCTCAGGCTGGGCCGCCGGGTGGGGCTCAAGGTGATCGCGCCGCACCTCGCCCGCGATCCCGTGATGCGCCAGCGCCTCAACCGCGAGAGCGCGGTGCTCGCCGGGCTCGACCACCCGAACGTGCTTCCGCTGTTCGAGGCGGGGGAGGCCGACGGCCTGCTCTACCTCGCCTCGCGATGGGTGCAGGGGCGCGACCTCGGGCAGGTCGTCGCCGAGGACGGGCCGATGTCGGTCGAGGCGGCCGCACGGGTCGTCGGGCAGGTCGCGGCCGCGCTGGCGGCGGCGCACCGCACGGGCATGGTCCACCGCGACGTCAAGCCGTCGAACGTGCTCGTCGCCGAGGACGGGCACCTGTACCTCGGGGACTTCGGGTTGGCCCGCCGCAGCTCCGACGCCTCCGGGCTCACCGCCACCGAGCAGCTGCTCGGCACGCTGGACTACGTCTCGCCCGAGCAGATCCGGGGCGAGACGGTCGACGCGCGCTCGGACGTCTACGCGCTGGGCGGGGTGCTCGCGTACGCGCTGACCGGTGCCATCCCCTTCGACCGTGACGGCCACGCCGCCAAGCTGTACGCGCACCTGTCCGCCGAGCCGCCCGTCCCCTCGCGGATGCGGCCCGAGCTGCCGGGCGACGTCGACGCGATCGTGGCCCGGGCGATGGCCAAGGACCCCGAGGATCGCTACCAGACGGCCGCAGCGGTCCAGCGCGACCTGCAGGCCCTCACCGCAGGTCGATCCGTGGAGACGACGGTGCCCCCGCCGCGCCCGCAGGCGCCCGATGAACCCGACACGCGCTTGGCCCGCGCCGCCGACCCGATCGCGCTGGATGACGGAGCGCCGCTCGTCGCGTCCGACGCGCGCGGCACGACCGAGAGGGCCCGGCGCGCCGCCGCCAGCGTCGCGTCTCCGCCCACGCCCGCGCGGGGCATGCCCTCGGTGGCCGTCCCGGACGCCGACGAGAAGTCGGGCGCCGCGCGGGTCAACGGCTCCTCGCCCGCGCCGCCCGCGGCGGCGCCGGACGGCGCCCCGTCCCCTGGAAGCCGCCGCCTCGATCCGGTCGCGCCG
>CADCTH010000002.1 GCA_902805495.1 uncultured Actinomycetospora sp. | reverse complement strand
CGATTCCCCGTGTCGGAGATCATGTCGCATACACCGGCGATCCCCGACGGCTGCCAGTGGGGCATCTTCCTGCGCAACCACGACGAGCTCACGCTCGAGATGGTCACCGACGACGAGCGCGACTACATGTACTCGGAGTACGCCAAGGACCCGCGGATGAAGGCCAACATCGGCATCCGCCGGCGCCTGGCCCCGCTGCTCGACAACGACCGCAACCAGCTCGAGCTCTTCACCGCCCTGCTGCTCAGCCTGCCCGGCAGCCCCGTCCTCTACTACGGGGACGAGATCGGGATGGGCGACAACATCTGGCTCGGCGACCGCGACGGCGTCCGCAGCCCCATGCAGTGGACGCCGGACCGCAACGCCGGCTTCTCCACCTGCGACCCGGGCCGGCTGAACCTGCCGGTGATCATGGACCCGGTGTACGGCTACCAGGCCGTCAACGTCGAGGCGCAGTCCAACTCGACGGCGAGCCTGCTGCACTGGAACCGGCGGATGATCGACATCCGCAAGCAGCACCCGGCGTTCGCGCTCGGCTCGTTCCACGAGCTCGGCGGCACGAACCCGAGCGTCCTGGCCTACGTCCGCGAGCACACCGACGACGACGGCAACCAGGACACGGTGCTGTGCGTGAACAACATGTCGCGCTTCCCCCAGCCGGTGGAGCTCGACCTCATCGCGTGGAAGGACTTCGTGCCCACGGAGCTCACGGGGGGTGTGCCGTTCCCGGCGATCGGGGAACTGCCGTACCTGCTGACCTTGCCCGGTCACGGTTTCTACTGGTTCTCGATCCACCCGGCGGAGGAGCGTTGATGCCCGCCACGAGCCCGCCCGACGGGTCCCCCGACCCGCTCGGCGGCCTGCACGACGCCCTGCTCGCGTGGCTGCCCGGCCAGCGCTGGTTCCCCGCCAAGGGCCGCGAGATCGCCGGCATGCGCACGCTGTCGCACGCTGTGCTCACCGCGCCGGACGAGACGCCCACCGTCGAGCACGCGGTGATCGCCGTGGCGTTCACCGACGCGGGCGGCGGCAGCGGCAGCGCCGGCGAGGAGAACTACCAGCTGATCCTCGGGGCGCAGCACCAGCCGCCCGGCGACCTCGAGCACGCGGTCATCGGGCGGCGGGCACTCGACGGCCCGGACGAGGTCGTCTACGACGGCCTGGCCGACGGGCGGATCAGCCGGATGTTCCTCGCGCTGATCACCGAGAACGCGACGCGCGGCCCGCTGCGCTTCGTCGCCGAGCCGGGCACCGAGGCGCCGATCGTCGGCCCGGGCCGCCCGCTGCTCGGCGAGCAGTCCAACAGCTCGGTGATCTACGGCGAGCGCGCGATCCTCAAGCTCTTCCGCCGCGCCACCGTCGGACTGAACCCCGACCTCGAGCTGCACCGCGCGCTGCGCCGCGAGGGCAGCGACGAGGTCGCGCCCCTGCTCGGGGCGATCGAGGGCGAGCTCCCCGGAGAAGGCGGTGGGGCCGAGGCGATGACCGTCGCGATGCTCCAGGGCTACGCGGCCAACTCCGCCGACGGGTGGTCGATGGCGTTGACCAGCGTGCGCGACCTGCTCGCCGAGGCCGACCTGCGCGCCGACGAGGTCGGCGGCGACTTCGCCGGCGAGGCGCACCGCGTCGGCAAGACCGTCGCCACCGTGCACCTCGAGCTGGCCCGCGCGCTGGGCACCCGCCCGCTCGACGACGCCGCCGCCCGCGACGTCGAGGCGTGGATGCTCGAGCGCCTCGACCGCGCCGCCGCGGCCGTCGACGGCGTCGCCGAGCAGCGCGAGGCCATCGCCGCCGTGCTGCGCGGGGTGACCTCGGCCGGGCCGTCGACGCTGCAGCGCATCCACGGCGACCTGCACCTGGGCCAGGAGCTGCGCACGCCCACCGGGTGGCTCGTCATCGACTTCGAGGGCGAGCCGTCGAAGCCGCTGGCCGACCGCGTGCGGCCCGACTCCCCCATGCGCGACGTCGCCGCGATGCTCCGCTCGTTCGACTACGCCGCGTTCCACCAGCTCGCCGAGTGGGAACAGTCCGCGGACGAGCCCGATCCGCAGCTCGAGCACCGGGCGCAGGAGTGGGCCGACCGCAACCGGTCGGCGTTCTGCGACGGCTACGCCGAGATCACCGGGACCGATCCCCGGGAGAACCCCGAGCTGCTGCGGGCGTACGAGCTGGACAAGGCGGTGTACGAGGTGCTGTACGAGACCCGCAACCGACCTAGCTGGGTGGCGATCCCGCTGCGGTCGATGCGCCGGCTGCTGACCCCCGTGGGGCGGGCCGAGCGGTGACGCGGTCCCGCACCCACTCCCCCGCGCCCTCGGACCTCGACGTCCACCTGCTCGTCGAGGGCTCGCACCGCGACCCGCACGGCGTCCTGGGGCCGCACCGCGACCCCGACGCGACAGGCACCGTCGTCGTCCGCGCGCTGCGCCCGGGCGCCGACGCCGTGGACGTCGTCGTCGACGACGGCCCCACGGCCGGGCGCTACCCGCTGGCCGAGGTGCACGCGGCGGGCGTCTTCGCGGCCGGCGTGCCCGGCCCGCTGCCCCGCTACCGGCTCGCCACCCGCTGGACCGACGGCGCGACGGGCGAGACCGTCGAGGTCGTCGCCGACGACCCGTACCGGTTCTCGCCGGTGCTCGGGCCGGTCGACCTGCACCTCATCGGCGAGGGCCGCCACGAGCGGCTGTGGGACGCCCTGGGCGCGCACCACCGCAGCTGGCCCACCCCGTCCGGCCCGGTCGAGGGCACCTCCTTCGCCGTCTGGGCGCCGCACGCGCGCGGCGTGCGGGTGATCGGCGACTGGGACACCGAGCACGCCAGCTGGGAGGGCACCGCGACGCCGATGCGCGCGCTCGGCTCGGGCGTCTGGGAGATCTTCCTGCCCGGCGTCGCCCCCGGCGCGCGCTACCGGTTCCGCATCCTCACCCCCGACGGCCAGTGGCTCGACAAGGCCGACCCGATGGCCTACGCCTCGGACCTCCCGCCCGCGCCCGCGTCCGTCGTCACCACCTCGACCCACCAGTGGGCCGACCAGGAGTGGATGGCGCGCCGTGACGCGTCGGCGGCGACCGGGGGCCTGCACGCCGAGCCGATGAGCATCTACGAGCTGCACGTGGGTTCGTGGCGCCATGGGCCAGATGGTGGGGCGCTGAATTACCGCGAGCTGGCCGACGAGCTGGCCGAGTACCTCACCGAGACCGGCTTCACCCACGTCGAGCTGCTGCCCGTCGCCGAGCACCCGTTCGGCGGCTCGTGGGGCTACCAGGTCAGCTCGTACTACGCGCCGTCGTCGCGCTTCGGCACCCCCGACGACTTCCGCTGGTTCGTCGACCGCCTGCACCAGGCCGGCATCGGCGTGATCGTCGACTGGGTCCCCGCGCACTTCCCCAAGGACTCGTGGGCGCTGGCGCGCTTCGACGGCACGCCCTGCTACGAGCACGGCGACCCGCGCCGCGGCGAGCAGCTCGACTGGGGCACGCTCGTGTTCGACTTCGGGCGCTCGCAGGTCCGCAACTTCCTCGTCGCCAACGCGCTGTACTGGCTCGACGAGTTCCACGTCGACGGCCTGCGCGTCGACGCCGTGGCCTCGATGCTCTACCTCGACTACTCGCGCACCGAGTGGACGCCGAACCGCTACGGCGGCCGCGAGAACCTCGAGGCGGTGTCGTTCCTGCAGGAGGTCAACGCCACCGTCTACAAGAACCACCCGAGCGCGGTGACGATCGCCGAGGAGTCGACGGCGTGGCCCGGCGTCACGCGGCCGACGCACCTCGGCGGCCTGGGCTTCGGGTTCAAGTGGAACATGGGCTGGATGCACGACACGCTCGACTACGTCGGGCGCGACCCCGTGCACCGCGGCTACCACCACAACCAGATGACGTTCTCGATGACGTACGCGTACAGCGAGAACTACGTGCTGCCGCTGTCGCACGACGAGGTCGTGCACGGCAAGGGCTCGCTGTGGACGCGTCAGCCCGGTGGTGGCGACGACGGGGACGACCGCCGCGCGGCCGGCGTGCGGGCCCTGTTCGGCTACATGTGGGCGCACCCGGGCAAGCAGCTGATCTTCATGGGCGGCGAGTTCGGCCAGGTCCGCGAGTGGTCCGAGGAGCGGTCGCTGGACTGGGAGCTGCTCGACGACCCGCGCCACGGCGGGCTGCGCCGGCTGGTCGGCGACCTCAACGCCGCCTACCGGTCGCTGCCCGCGATGTGGCAGCTGGACTTCGACCCGGCCGGCTTCTCGTGGATCGACGCCAACGACGCGGGCGGCAACGTCCTGTCGTTCCTGCGCCACGACCGGGCCGGCGACGCCGTCGCGTGCCTGGTCAACTTCGCCGGGGTCGACCACCCGAACTACCGCATCGGGCTCCCGGCCACCGGCCGGTGGCGCGAGGTCGTCAACACCGACGCGGAGGTCTACGGCGGGCGTGGCGTCGGCAACTACGGCGCGGTCATCGCCACCTCGACCCCCTGGCACGGCCGTCCGGCCTCGGCCGAGGTGACGCTGCCGGCGTCGGGCGTGCTGTGGCTGCGTCTCGACGACGCGGACGCTCGGCCCGATGCCGTCGAACGCCCCGCGCGGAGCTGATCGTCCGGGCATGATGGCGGCCGTGGGGGGATCGCTCGGTCGGGCCGTGGTCGTGACGTTGGCCGTGCTGACGGTGCTGCTGACGTCGGGCTGCGCGTTCCCGGTCAGCGGACGCGCGGTCGCCGGCCCGGAGGTCACGGCCGGCATCGACCCCTCGTTCGTGGAGGGCACCGACGGCGGCGAGGAGGACCGCCTCGCCGCCGCGGTGTTGCGCGACCTCGAGGGCTTCTGGGGCCAGGCGTACCCGCCGCTGGCCGGGGGCCAGGCGTTCCCGCCGCTGAAGGGCTACTTCTCGGTCGACCCGTCGCAGCGCGGTCGCTCGGGGGCGGGCGGCGCGGTGCCGTGCCTGCCCGACGCGCAGGACATCGAGGGCACGGCGTTCTACTGCCCGCGCGCCGACATCATCGCCTGGGACCGCGCGGCGCTGCTCCCGCAGCTGCGGCGCGACTTCGGCGACTCGGCCGTGGTGGTCGTGCTGTCCCACGAGTTCGGGCACAGCGTGCAGAGCCGCCTCGACCGCGACGGGAGCCTCGGCCGGGCGCCGACGATCCTGCTCGAGGCCCAGGCCGACTGCTACGCGGGCGTGTTCCTGCGCCGGGTGCGCGACGGCGCCCTGCCCGACCTGCGCACCGGAGCCGGCGGTATCGACGGCGCGATGGGCGCGCTGATCACGTTCCGCGACCCGGTGGGCACCTCGCCGCGCAACGCCGACGCCCACGGCAACGCGTTCGACCGCGTCTCGTCGTTCCAGGACGGCTTCGACGGCGAGGCGCGCACGTGCGCGGCGATGGGCGGCGAGCGGGTCTTCACCCAGCAGTCGTTCCGCTCGGCGGCCGACGAGAGCTCCGGGGGCAACCTGGGCCTCGACGAGCTGATCGGGGCGATGACGCCCGACCTCGACCGCTGGTTCGGCGGCGAGGTG
>CADCTH010000001.1 GCA_902805495.1 uncultured Actinomycetospora sp. | reverse complement strand
CGCCGAGCCCGTGCACGAGCAGCGCCTCACCGGCGCGCGGGACGGCGACGCGGTCGCGCGGCGCCAGTCCCGTGGAGGCGGCGACCCACCCGTGGTCGTCGACCACCAGCGCCGGCGCCGACTCGCGGGCGAGCAGCGGCGCGGCCACCGCGCGCAGCCCGTCGAGGCGGGTCTCGTGCGCGGCCCACAGCCCGGTCTCGGCCAGCCGGACCGCGGTGTGGACGAGGGCGACCGTGGTCGGGTGGACCGTCGGCGCGGGGCCGGACAGGTCGACGACGCCCAGCATCTCGCCGGTGCGCGGGTCGTGGATGGGGCTCGCCGTGCAGGTCCAGGGGTGCTGGGCGCGGACGAAGTGCTCGGCGGAGAAGAGCTGCACCGACGCGTGCTCGGCGAGCGCGGTGCCGATGGCGTTGGTGCCGACCGAGGCCTCGGTCCAGTCCGCGCCGGGCAGGAAGCCGAGGCTGTCGGCGAGGCGCCCGACGCGCACCGCGCCCTCGCGCCACAGCACGAAGCCGTCGGCCGCCGTGATCACCATGATGTGCTCGGCGTCCTCGGCGACGGCCGTGAGGCTCGCGCGCAGCTGGGGCAGGACCCCGGCGATCGGCGACTCGGCGCGCCGACGCTCCACGATCTCGGGCGGCGCCGGGTCGTCGAGCGCGCGCCCGTCCGGGGCGACGCCGTAGGACAGGACCCGGTCCCAGGACCGGCTGACCACGCGCCGCGGGGCCGTCGTCGGCCGGCTGCCCGCGAGGCGCTCGCCGTGGGCCTGGTGCAGCAGGCGGGCGTGCCGGCGGAGGTCGGTGCTGCGCGTGACCGCGCAGACGCCGTCGTCCACCACATGCACCTCCGGCCACGCGGACCGCCCCTGGTGACCGGGAGCATAACCCGCGATCGGAACCCCTCCCAGACAGCGAACGGCCCGTCCCGAGGGCCGGCTCCCAGAGTGGCGGACCGGACCTGTCCGGCGTCGATGAGAGGTTGGCCGAACACCGACCCCACGCCGACCGGGAGCCGATCGTGAGCCGCGACGTCCAGATCACCCTCGACTGCGCCGACCCCGCCGCGTTGGCGGCCTTCTGGGCCGAGGTCCTGGGCTACCGCGTCCAGGACCCACCGGGAGGCTTCGCCTCGTGGCCGGAGGCCCTGGAGGCGTTCGGCGTCCCGCCCGAGCGCCACAACGACGCCTCGGCGGTGAACGACCCCGACGGCTCCGGACCGCGGGTGTTCTTCCAGCGGGTGCCGGAGGGCAAGCAGGTCAAGAACCGGGCGCACCTCGATGTCCGGGCCGCTCCCGGCCTCGAGGGTGAGGAGCGCATGGCGGCGCTGGAGGCGGAGGCCGAGCGGCTCGTCGGCCACGGCGCCACCCGCCTCGAGCGGCACGAGCCCGAGCCCCCGCTCGCCGCCGGTCACATCATCCTGGCCGACCCCGAGGGCAACGAGTTCTGCCTGGACTGACGGCGGGCAACCCCGCCCGGTGACCGAGCCGCTCGACCTCTTCGGCGACGCCGCCGACACCACCACCGCGTTGCCGCCCGACCTCGACGCCCTGGCGGCGCAGGCCGCGGGGTGCACGCGCTGCGAGCTGCACCAGGACACCACCCAGACCGTGTTCGGGACGGGCCCGCGGGAGGCGCGCCTGGTGATGGTCGGCGAGCAGCCCGGCGACCAGGAGGACCGCCAGGGCGCGCCGTTCGTCGGCCCGGCGGGGCGGCTGCTGGACGAGGCCCTCGACGAGGCCGGCGTCGCCCGCGACGACGCCTACGTGACCAACGCGGTGAAGCACTTCAACTTCCGCTACCAGGGCAAGCGGCGCATCCACGAGACACCGAAGGCCGGCCACATCCGCGCCTGCCGGCCGTGGCTGGACGCCGAGCTGGCGCTGGTCAAGCCCCAGGTGCTGGTGACCCTCGGCGCGACCGCGGGCAAGGCCCTGCTGGGCGCGAAGTTCCGCATCACCGCGGAGCGCGGCGAGCCCCGGCCCTGGAACGACCTGACCCTCGTGCCGACGATCCACCCGTCGGCGATCCTGCGCGCCGACCCCGACCGCGGGCAGGACCGCGACGAGATGTTCGCGGGCTTCGTCGCCGACCTGCGGCGGGCCGGCGAGCTGCTGGCGGGCTGACGCTCAGCGGCGGGCGGGGGCCTCGTCGACGCCGAGCAGCGCCCGCACGGCGTCGGCGATGGCGTCCGGGCGGTCAATGGTGACCAGGTGCCCGGCGTCGTCGAGCAGCGTCGGCTCCGGCGCGCCGAGCCGGTGGGCGAGGTCCCGCTGCAGGGCGATCCAGGCCGCCCGGCCGCGACCCGACCCGGCGGCGCCGACGAGCAGCCGGACCGGCACCCCCGGCGCACCCCGCTCCCGCTGCCACGCCAGCACCCCGGCCTGCAGGGGTCCGTGCCCGAACCAGGCGTCGAGCGTCGACGCCGCCCAGGCCCGCGAGGCGTACACCGCGCGCACCGCCGCGGGCGCCATGCGGTCGCGGCGGCGCACCGACGTCGCCCACACCCCGAGCGTGCGCAGCCACGGACCGGCGAGCGTCGCGACCCCCGTGCCCACGACCAGCTCCGCCACCGCACGTCCCACGTCGCTGAGCAGAGCGGGCGCGAGCCGCACCGCCTGCTCGTGCGACGCGTCGACCAGGACCGCGCCCGCGCAGTCGTGCTCGAGATCGGCGTAGAGCAGGGCCTGCACGTGCAGCCCGCCGGACGAGTGGCCGACGAGCAGCAGCGGCCGGGCCGCGTCCTCCACCCGGGTGGCGAGACGGGCGGCGACGGCCTCGGCGGTCCAGCCGGCGCGCGAGCGCCGCCGCGGCGCGTCGGCCGGGTCGACCACGACCACCGCGAGGTCGCGGGGCAGCGCGTCGACGACGGCGTCCCACTCCCCGGGTGTCGACCCCAGCCCGGGGACCACCACCACGGTCCGCGCCCTCACGGGCGCCTCCGGACCCACCGCGAGCCCCGCAGCACGACGAGTCCGATGGTCACCAGCACGCCCGAGAGCGCGAGGACCTGCACCCGCTGCACGTGGCCGACGACCCCGTCGAGCCCCAGGCCCACCGTCTCCTCGAGCACCACCAGCAGGCCGGGCACCGCGACCAGCGGGAGCCCGACCAGCATCGCGCCCTCCAGCGGCGACGCCGGCTGGTCGGCGGTGCGCCCGCGGGACCGGGCGACCGCGAGCAGCACGGCGGCCACGATCGCGGCGCCGTTGGCCGCGACGCTGGTGACCTCGTGCACCCCGAACGCGAGCGCCGTCCGCGAGGCCTCGGCGGCGGCGCAGGCGGCGTCGGCGGAGGGGGCGCAGGTCATCGGCGCAGCGACGTCGAGCAGGGTCGCCACCCCGAAGAGCCCGAGCGCGGCGCCGGCCCACCGCACCGCCCGCACCCCCGGGCGCCGGACCAGGTGCCAGGCGGCCACCACCACGACCAGCCCGACGACGGCGTCGACGGTGCGGAACACGAGGGCGTGCGGCTGGTCGAGCGCGGCGAGCTCGCTGACGTACGAGCGGCCGGGGTCGAGCCGCGTCCCGAGCAGCGGGGTCACGAGGAACGCGGAGTACACGCCGCCGGCCACGACCGTGGCCCAGCCGACCAGCCGGTCCGCGGTCGTCGCGCTCCGAGCAGCACCGCCCCGCACAGGGCGACTCTAAAGGGTGAACGCCCGCCCTGCCCGATCCGCCGCCCGGCTCAGCTGACCCCGGCCGCGTCCATCCCCCGCATCTCCTTCTTGAGGTCGGCGATCTCGTCGCGCAGGCGTCCGGCCAGCTCGAACTGCAGGTCGCGGGCCGCGGCCATCATCTGGTCGGTGAGCTGCTGGATGAGGTCGGCCAGCTCCGCCCGGGCCATGCCCGAGGTGTCGCGGTGCTCGACGATGCCCGAGCTGCCCCGGCCGCCCGCCTCGCCCGCCGCGCGGCGCCCGCGGGAGCTGTTGCGCGCCGAGCCGCCGACGCCGACCGACTCCTCGGTGTCCTCGGCCTCGCGGTACACGCGGTCGAGGATGTCGGCGATGTTCTTGCGCAGCGGCTGCGGATCGACCCCGCGCTCGGTGTTGTACGCGACCTGCTTCTCGCGGCGGCGGTTGGTCTCGTCGATGGCGTAGCGCATCGAGTCGGTGACCTTGTCGGCGTACATGTGCACCTGGCCGGACACGTTGCGCGCCGCGCGGCCGATCGTCTGGATCAGCGAGCGCTCGCTGCGCAGGAAGCCCTCCTTGTCGGCGTCGAGGATGGCGACCAGCGACACCTCGGGCAGGTCGAGACCCTCGCGCAGCAGGTTGATGCCGACGAGCACGTCGTACTCGCCCGAGCGCAGCTGGCGCAGCAGCTCGACGCGCCGCAGCGTGTCGACCTCGGAGTGCAGGTAGCGGACCTTGATGCCCAGCTCGAGCAGGTAGTCGGTGAGGTCCTCGGCCATCTTCTTGGTCAGCGTGGTGACCAGGACGCGCTCGTCCTTCTCGACCCGCGTGTGGATCTCGCCGACGAGGTCGAGGCGCTCTACTACCTCAACCCGCTCACCGGCGACGTCGTGCGCCAGGTCGACGACGTGCGCATCTTCCCGGCCACCCACTACGTGGCCGGGCCGGAGCGCATGGAGAAGGCGGTCAAGGCCATCG